>DAINRW010000200.1:0-2798 GCA_036741615.1 Nitrososphaera sp. | reverse complement strand
CCAGAGTCATATTCTAATATTATCTTCTATGAGCTCATTTCGAAATTGATAAAGGATTTTACAGGTCATCACTGTTGTTGACAGGAGAGACTCAGCTACGGGCAAGAAGGACTAGAATAAAGATTCTCAAGGCCATAGCTGATAAAAATGGAATAGCTGGCTTTTCAGATATCAAAGTTTCTACAGGGCTTTCTACAGGCTCTATCTACTATCATCTTGAGCGTATGGGCAACTATGTTACTAAGAACTCAAAATACTACATGATCACAGAGGAGGGTCTGCAACACTTGCGTGAAGTCGATGCCAAGTATTCAGACGTTACTCCCCTCAAGACAACAGAAGAAGAGATACAACCAGAAGACTCTGACACATCAGAAGAAGCCATTAGGCGCCCTCGCTATCTGGGAGTGCGTCACTATGCATTTCTAGGAGTAGTGCTAACAGCCATTGCATTTGCGGCTGCAGGTCTGCTTACAGACTGGCAGGCGTTCTTTTTAAATGCAGGTGTCATCGCGTCGATAGCAAGTGCGGCTACTATCGCAGCATCGTTTTTGATGTTAAGGCACTCTTATTCCTCAGTTAGATACAGAGGCTTGATGCTTTCAGTTTCAGCGCTTACAGTCTTGCTTGCAGGACTATTTGTATTTTCAGGCGTCCAATTCACAGGTGCATCTCCGGTACAGCCATATGATAACTCGATGGACGCCCTACTATCATCATATTCGCTACATTGGCAGATCAGATAGAGGTATAGTGCGGGCTGATTATAGAAAGAATCTCTTGACAGTGGATTAGCGGATAATTGACACTATGAAGATCTCTCATCATCGAATGGGCTTGGTAATATTTAAAGTGAACATAGATACATGCTACGTCCAATGTAGGCTGAGCCACATGGAATAACTCTCAAACCATTAGATGTTTCTATGGCTTTTTTTGTCATCCTTGTATCTGAACTTATCTAGCTTAATCAGCTGGTGATACGACCCAAACTGCGAGCTGTCGATGCTGTCAAGTGATGAGTCATGATGCTCGTTTTCATCAACAAAGACTTTCAAAGTCTGATATGTAGTAGAGCGCTGTACCGGTATTCTGCCGGCAGATCTAATCAGCTGTCGGATCTCTTTTGGTCTCATGAGTTGGCCATGCTGTGCACCTGCGGCTGTAGAAATACTCTCGTTAATCAGAGTACCGCCAAAGTCATTTACACCGGCTGCAAGTAATAGCTGTGACATCCTGGCTCCTTCCTTAACCCATGACACCTGTATGTTAGGTATATGATTGTTCAGCATTATCCTTGCCACTGCGTGCATCTTGATGACCTCATTGCCGTCTGCCCCGGGTCTAATTTTAGGGATGGTCTTACGATTGTACATTGGAGCTTCAGTGTGCACAAAGCTGAGCGGCACAAATTCTGTAAATCCATGCGTCTCTCTTTGGATGTTACGTAAAAGGTCAATGTGCTCTGCCTTCTGACAGGATGATTCAATATGGCCGTACATTATAGTCGAAGTAGTAGGTATTCCAAGAGCATGAGCTTGCTTGATGACTGCTATCCAGTCTTTTACTGAAATTCTGCCCGGTGAGATTATATCTCTCAGACTTTGATCAAGAATTTCTGCTGCAGTACCTGGCAAGCTTCCGACGCCAGCCTCTTTTAGCATTTGAAGGTATTCTGGCACAGGAGTTTCAGATCTTAGTGCTCCATATAGCACTTCTTCGGGCGAAAACGCATGGATGTGTATATCTGGCAAATCTTTCTTAACTGCCTTGCAAATATCGATATAGAGATGTCCATCCATCTTAGGCGGCAGGCCAGCCTGAATACATATCTCTGTCGCCCCAAGGCTTGCAGCTTCCTGCGCCCTCCTCACAATCTCCTCAGTAGGAAGAAAGTATCCCTCCTCTTCACGAAAATCTCTACTAAACGCACAAAAACCACACTGCTTGATGCATACGTTTGTAAAGTTGATGTTCCTGTTGACCACATATGTTGTATAATCACCCAAAGTCCTTTTGCGGAGTTCATCTGCCACCATTACTGAGAGGTTCATCTCAAGACCAGTAGAATCGAAGAGTTTAACTGCTTCATCTATTGATATATCCTTACCACTCAGCGCTCTGTCAAGAGCCGATGCGACTATAGGGTCAGCCTTTTTGAGCAATGAATCAATCATTGACATAAATATACTCCTCCCTTACCAATCCAGAATTGTCAGCAATCAAGCTTGCATGCTTTTGCAGCCGTTCCGATGTAATAAATCCACCTTTGAGGAATTCAGGATAGACTGGAAGGCGTGCTCTAAGCTTGTGCCCCTTGTTTTCAGTTACATTTCTCACTAGCCCAATAGAGGGCCAAGGAAACTCAGGGTTAACATGATCAACTGTAACGGGGGATATGCCACCCCAGTCATTTATGCCAGCGGATATATAGTGACCAAAGATCTCTGGGTTAAGGTTTGGTGGCACTTGGATATTCATGTCCGGCATCACGATCCTTGCCATAGCAACTGACCTAAGAAAGTATTCAGGCGATGCTGGTGGAAACTCGGCCATACCCGTCTCTCGCTTGGGTGCAAAGTTCTGCATTATAACTTCCTGTATATGGCCATATTTTTCATGCAACTTCCTTATCACAAACAGTGAATCAATAAGATCCTCTTGTGTTTCACCGATGCCTACTAGCAGACCAGTAGTGATAGGAATCCGGAGTTCTCCGGCACTCTCAAGCGACTTAATTCTCACCTTTGGATTCTTACTTGGTGCATTTTCATGGGGCATGCCCTTTTCCATTAACC
>DAINRW010000199.1:0-2806 GCA_036741615.1 Nitrososphaera sp. | reverse complement strand
GTCAAATACCTTCTCTTCATAGCCTCAGTTTAACTCTGAATCGTCACTGCTGCCATCTCACTATATGGCCTTCTCTTTAATTAATTCTTACAAGAAGCGAAATCAGACGAAAGTTACATGATAAAATAACCGATACGCCGTCATCGTGTGCGATGCTTGCTCTAAGAAAAGGGTGTATACTCCTCGACTAGCCGTGACAGCGGGAAGCGATCCTTGCCAACTATTTTTATATCAACTCGGGGTTTTTTGTCCTTTCCCACCTCAATTATGTTATAGCAGTTTTCAAAGAATCCCCGAAATCTGACTGAAGAGGTAGTGCCAGCATAGGCTATAGCCAGCCGTCCTAGGTTCCACATCCAGGGTCTATGCCTGTGTCCACATAGCACAAGGTCAACTCCCGATTGTAGGCATGTACGCAGTGTATCACCAGCGTCAAGAATGATAATCTTATCCGTACCTGTATCGGGTATCCCTATCAAATGATGGTGCATTGCAACTATTTTGGGCTTGGTCTCCGGATATTTACCAAGCATTTTCTCCATCCAAAGGTTTTGACGGTATCCTACCTCCCCTTCGTCTCTGTCCGGCCTAGCGGTGCCTAGCGTAAAGATAAAGGCATCATCAAATTCATAGATCTGCTTTGTTGGAAAGAACTTCTTGAACAGTAAATATCCTGTGTGTCGATAGTCGTGGTTACCTGCTATTACGATTTTATTTGGGCATAGAAAACGGTTTAACTCATCTCTTGCCCTTTCAAACTGAAACATTAACCCGTCATCTGTCAAGTCGCCAGTTATGATTATTGCATCTGGCTTAAGCTCATTCACTTCATCAACTACTTTGTCAAAGACGCTCTGGATATAAAGGCCGCCAATGTGTATATCGGATATCTGAACTATCTGCAATTATTATACCTATTATATGCATGCATGAAGCTATATAACGCATATCAAAGTAACACTATTAATGTCCCGCCCAGCTTGTTCTAGCAGAGACGCATCACTTGCCGAAGCGCAAAATAAAGGAAGAAAAACCAAAGAGAAAGCTGGGTAAGAAAGAGCTGCTGATACCGGTTATTGCTATGGGGGCGACATCAATCATTGCAATAGTAATCATACCTATCTTTGCGCCACCTCCCTCTCCGACCGAAGTGTGCCTTAAAGAAGGGCAGCATAATGTTGAAACTTTCCAGCTTTTCCCTCAAATTGAGGTGGTTGTCGATGGGAAGCAAATGTTGCTCCCAGGTGATGTTGGCAGACAACCTATAGAAGGCCAAGAATGTTTACGCCCCCTACATACAGATGAGGTAGGCAACGTGGTGCATGTTGAATATATTCGTCCCATCAGGTTAACGCTTGGGGATTTTATGAATATTTACAATATGAGTAACACAATTAAGGTAGTCGATAACTCTACCGGCGTAGATGCAGTCCAGACTCTGAACCTTACTAATTACAACATAGGCTACTCTTATTTCTCAGAAGAAGGGGAATTTACCAAAGTAGCAAGGCCTTCTGATATACCTCCGTTCCCTCAGGATAACAAGATGGTTGCGCGTATAGAACTTACAAGTAAATAAGAATAAATAGCGAAAAAAGGGGCCACCTCATTGTTTGGCTAGCAAAAAAACTGCAGCAATAATACGAGGTGATGGCACAGGACCCGAGCTAGTTGATGCAATGATCAAGGTCTTGAAAACTTGCAATTCACAAATTGAGCTAATATTGTGTGATGCTGGATCAGAGTGGTGGCAAAAGAACGGGGGTACTTCATATATCTCTCCGGATGTATGGAAGTTACTTGAAGAGTCGGATGCCTGTTTTAAAGGGCCAACCACTACGGTGCCAGTACCAAATGCTCCACGCAGCGTAGCAGTAAGCATCCGTCAGAGATTCGAACTTTATGCCAATATTCGGCCGATCAAGACGTACAAGAATCAGGAACGACATCTTGATTTTGTGTGTGTGCGCGAAGCCACAGAGGGACTGTATGCGGGCATTGAATTCAAGATAAGCGATGATTCGGCGATTGCTATTCGCAAGACGACGAGAAAGGGTTGTGAGCGAATCGCAGTTGCTGGGTTTGAGGCTGCCAGGCGGAGAGGTTTTGAATCCGTCTATGCCATAACTAAAAGAAACATTCTCAAAGAGACTGACGGCATTTTCTGGGCTGCAGTTGAAAAAGCTCAAAAGCAATTCAAAGATATACATGTTGAAGAATACTATATCGACAACATGACGCAGCAGCTGGTCAAAAACCCAGAGAGATTCAACAAGAGCGTACTTCTCAGCACTAATCTTTTCATGGACATTGTATCAGAATGTGCTTCAGGTCACGTCGGGTCGATTGGCAATGTCTACTCAGGCAACTATGGCGATAATTATGCAATGTTTGAGCCAGCCCACGGCAGCGCGCCTAAATATGCAGGCCAGAACAAGGTAAATCCTGTTGCAACCATCCTTTCAGGCGCTTGGATGATAGAATACCTTGGAGAGAAGCAAATTTCTGACGCAATATTCCAGGCTACAGAAGATGTAATCAATGAGGGCAAATATGTAACATATGACTTAGGTGGGACCACAACCATGTCTCAAATGGCAGATCAAATAGCGTTGGGAGCCCGCAATCTGCTGCAAAAGCGATGAAGAAGAAAAGTGCTCAAAAGCTCAACTCAACAATAGAGAGCGTCTCATAGAATAGTCTTTTTTCCTTTACTACTTTTTTATGCATATTGTTCTCTACCACTAATCTATCAAGAGCTGAAGAATCGGCAAATGATGAAATGACAATCAGTATTTTGCCATCT
>DAINRW010000198.1:0-2811 GCA_036741615.1 Nitrososphaera sp. | reverse complement strand
CGATACGTTGATTCTGCAACGAGCCATGACAAATATGGTTTTGACACATTGCTCATTTTAAGCTCCACTATCTCTGGTACTTCGTATGGATGAAGCCTCGCAATTTCAGCCTTGAGCTTTTTTGCAGATTTTGAAGTGGCTTTGAAAAGAGCAAGGAATTCGTGCTGATCCTCTATCTGTCCATTCCAAGAGTAAATTGACCGAATCGGAGTAAAATTAACACAGGCACACAGCTTTGCATTAACTACATGTTTGGCAACCTCTGCAGCCAACTCTTCGCTTGGAAACGTTGACAGGATTATTACTCCAATGCTTGCCATATTTCAGAGATAGATCCTACTGCAATTAATTATTCTTATACTGTTTCACAAAGGGGGTTTGCCTTTATGACTATAAACTCCTGGTTTGTTATATTCTTGGTCATTACTTTTTCAAAGTCATCCTTGGAGCAAGCGATGACGAGAGTTGTCTTGTCTGTATGATATAGGTCAAACGTCTGTCCTTGATGCCTTTCAACATCGCTTATATAGTCTTTAACCTTTGTTTCAAATGAGGACAACAGTTCTATTCGGTCACCTCTCATTTCATGGGGGTCAAGGGTCCATGCTATCGCAACTTTTGTTCTGCTTGCCTTAAGGTCACGTTTTTTCAATGTTGCACGTATCTGGTCAATAAGAAATTTGACGTATCCATCTACGCCCTTAATGCTACCGTTGACAAGATACATCAGTGGTCCTGTGCCATCAAGTGATGACCCTATTATTCGGAGATCGTATAGCCCACTCGTCACGTCGTCGATATAGAGATCGGCAAAGGTAGTGCGCATCAATTCACCGAAGATATTGTTGTCGGTAGCCTTTTTACAGACTTCAAGGATGCTGGCTATCCCAGAATAGTGGCTCAATGTTTTTATGACATGCACGAGCTCGGCGGAATTGACGTCTACAAACCTCAACTT
The DNA here is from genome assembly GCA_036741615.1 of Nitrososphaera sp. Classification (GTDB taxonomy): domain Archaea; phylum Thermoproteota; class Nitrososphaeria; order Nitrososphaerales; family Nitrososphaeraceae; genus Nitrososphaera. Next base: position 1,853 of record DAINRW010000198.1, on the reverse strand, counting down.
GCGACGAGTGTCTGGGTCATAGAGCATCTTGGAAATATGATTGTCATGTTTAGATTTTACCGAACCTATCAGAGTTTCAGAGCTGGCTGTCGCAATAGCGCTCATTGGAAGGTAATAATAGGATACATCCTTCTCAACAGTCATTCCTGTCATGTGCTCTATAAGAGCAATGTTCTCATTGTTGCCACCTACCCCTGTCGGAAGCATATAGATTAGAGAGGCGCCGCGTCTAAGCGCCTTAATTGCATCCTTGAACTTTGTCATAACGTCACTTTTAACATCTGGGCCGACCTTCCTTATTCGAGGAGCAAAATAGACATATGAGGCATTGCTTATAGCAATATCAATAGGTTGTAGATCAAGGAGAGGCTCGTCTTCCATAAGCGAGCTTACATTTGGATATGTCCTTGCTATATCAGGCTTGAGCAAAATGGCCATTCTGACCGATTCATCGATTAATGAGACCTTAGAGCCGTTTATGGCTATTGAGGATGCTATTCTATAGCCTTCGGTGCTCAAGCCGTATACTGCAACAGAAGCAGGGGTAGAAGAAGAGGAAGATGTAGTACTCAAAGTGTAGAGTAAGCTCCCCCCTTCATCCCCCCGTATATACCTAACGTGGTCTACAAAAGGTTTTTCCAAGGGCTTTTGGGCTAAAGACTATATTTGAAGATCTGGTTTGACATTTTGACTCCAAAGCAAGTAATGTTTTTCAGACGTGCAATCAACTTGCTGAAGAATTCAGGTCACGATGTTCTTTGCACCTCAAGAAAATACAGAGAAGCAGTTGAACTTGCTAGGATTAAAAAGCTTGATCTTACGTTTGTCGGAAGCCATGGCGGAGCGGATAGATACGATAAGTTGCGCGAAGGCGCACGTAGGACGTACGAACTGGCAGAAGCCATAAAGCAGTTTGAGCCCGACGTGGCAATTACCTTTTCATCACCAGAAGGCTCACGAGTAGCTTTTGGCCTTGGAACCACACATATCGGCTTTAACGACTCACCTCATGCAGAAGCTGTTGCAAAGCTCACGATTCCCCTGACTAGCAAGCTATATTGCCCCTGGGTGATACCACGCTCTGCATGGTTAGGATACGGCATAGTAAAGAAGAATATTGTGCCATATAGGGCGCTTGATCCAGCGGCATGGCTTAAACACCCTGACAACGATAATTATCAGGTACCAGAAGTTAATCAGGATAAAAAAAAGATGATCCTTATTCGACTCGAGGAAAGCAAGGCATCATACATTGCAGACAAAAAGGTGAGTGCTACAAAAATGATAGATAGCTTTGTAGACAAATTATGGCAGTCAGCCAACATTGTGGTACTTTGCAGATACGAAGACCAAATAGCAGAAGTAGAATCACGCTATGGCGATAAGGTGCAGGTGCTAAGAGATGTAGTAGACGGCATTGCTCTTGTAAAATCTACAAATCTTTTTGTCGGGGCAGGTGGCACAATGACTGCGGAGGCGGCGCTCCTAGGTAAGCCTACAATATCTATAGCACCTGTCCATTATTACGTTGAAGAATATCTTGTCAAATCAGGATTAGCCAAGAGAGCAATCAACCCTAGCTCACTTGCAAGGCTGGGCATGAAAATGATCACTGATGAACAGTATATTCAGACTCAAAAGAAAATGGCAGCACGTATCCTTAGAAGAATGGAAGACCCAACAGATAGGATGGTTAGTGCCTTAAGATTATAAGTATGTCATAATACTTGAAATTACGCCCGGAAGCCCGGTAGAGGAAAAAGAAATTTTTTCTGCTGAATGTAGTGGCCAAGCATAGGGGCCTTTGGAGCCCTTGACCCCAGTTCGAATCTGGGCCGGGCTATTATGATTAA
>DAINRW010000197.1:0-2842 GCA_036741615.1 Nitrososphaera sp. | reverse complement strand
AAACTGCGGTCTGCAGTCAGAACTATCCGTTTGCCGCCTGATTCTACCATGCTAAACGCATCTGTTAATCGATATCCTATGGCTATAAATCTATATTACAATGTTTTCGAGTATGTTTGTTAGTAATGTGGAGCAATATTGCATATTGGATGCCCTACTGCCACAATGATATGCTCCTCACGCATGTATGTATTACAAGAAGAAGATACGCCATACCCTGCTAACATTGACCGTGTTGCCGTTATAGTCTTAAAATGATTAATTAGTTTCATCATTATCTTCTACGTGCTCTGTGTGCTGTTGTTTGCTGCCTTTATACTAAATTACAAATTTTTGAGACATTTCTCTGCGTGGTCATTAATAATTACTAGATATTATAATAATGAAAAAGAAATAATTGAGATTAACAGAATTAAGTTCATTGGACAACTACTAGACTCTAATAGTCTATTATCTATTTTCATTCGCTGCTCATCTGACTCCTCTACCTGTAATTATTATTCAAGTGTCTGTATCTACGTATACTCTGAGATGTAGTCCTGCTGATAGGATGTCCATTTAGATCAGGGCATTACTCTTAAAACAGCACTGTAGCATTATATCCGTCAATAATCGTCATCTATTTGGAAGTTTTTTTAGACGTATTTGTAAACAATAATGCTGATTTATGCCTATGTAATCAATGATCCTTTCCGAAACTGCTCAATTAAAGGCAATATCTTATCTTCCATAATAGATATCACATCAGAACCCAAATCAAATGATATCAATAAATAAAACCATTTAGAATTCTGTTCCTTTTTTTGTTGTTTTTTTCCTGGCTCGTCGTCTTTGTCATCTTGTGTGTCTATTATGATAATTGGAATTGTTGCACGAACTAACTTTTCATAAACAGCTATAGCGTAACGTTGTTTGCCTATCTTGTTCTCAAAAGTCTCTCGTGTTGATGCGCGAAACACAGTTTGCATGGTATAATGTTCAGTTTCTTGTCTATTCATCAAAGGGTTTAGACCCTCTCTATACTCTGACTCGATTAGATTTCCCATCTGATTTGCTACTGCTGCAAACCTAATGGAGAGATCTTTTGTAAGAATGTCTTTACAGAATTCTTTTATACGATTTGACTGTTTAGGGGAGGACATTCTATTCTCTTAATATTGAAAGTCCTAATAAGTATAAAACTGCAGGCAGAGCATATACTATGTATGTCAGTAAATTCTCTCATGTACTTGAAGAGATTTTGCTAATTCAGACTACAAATTTCATAATATTCAGCACTTTCTGATAAACAAAGATATGGAAACTTATAGATAGATTGTGGCCATAAAGGTAGTGCTTTGAATTTAAAAGATGAGGCGATAAATCTACACAGAATGCTGAGAGGCAAGATAGAAATTCAAAGCAGAATTTCCTTAGAAAATCTCTTTGAAGAGGAAAAAGGAACTCTTGGTTTGATTTATACTCCTGGTGTAGCATATGCCTCAAAAGAAATAAGCAGTAATAAAGAGTTGGTATATGACTACACATCAAAATGGAATAATGTCGCTATAGTCTGTGATGGAACTAGAGTACTTGGTTTAGGAAATGTAGGACCGGAGGCAGCAATTCCTGTTATGGAGGGAAAAGCAGTTTTATTCAAAATCTTAGGTGGCATTAATGCTTTTCCACTTTGCATATCTACCCGAGATAAAGATGAAATAATTCGATTTGTTAAAGAAATTGAGCCAATATTTGGAGCTATAAACATCGAAGACATTGAGTCACCTAAGGTATTAGAGATAGTGGAGGCATTGCAAGGAACCCTAGCTATCCCAATTTTTCATGATGACCAACATGGAACTGCTGTTATTACCCTTGCAGCATTGATAAATGCGCTTAGGATAGTAGGCAAGAAGCTAGATTCGATAAAGTTGGTGGTAGCAGGAGCAGGCTCAGCAGGATATGGTATAGTCAAGATCTTACGTGAGGCAGGGTGCCAAGATATTATTGTAACTGATAGCAAAGGAGCCTTATCTATTGATGGAGAGAGTAATAACAGCAATGGTGCTGATATAAAGAACCGCTATAAGCTGGAAATAAGCCAGAAGACTAACCCAAGAAAATTGACAGGAAACCTGGCACATGTAATTGAAGGAGCTGATGTATTTATTGGAGTTTCTGGAAAAGGTGGCATAGTAAATTATCAAATGATAGAATCAATGAATCATGATGCAATAGTATTTGCACTGAGCAACCCTGACCCTGAGATACTTCCTTCAGATGCATTGCAAGGAAGAGCGAGGATTGTAGCCACAGGCAGATCGGATTTTCCAAATCAGATCAATAATGCTGTCGTATTTCCATCTGTTCTTAGAGTCTTGCTTGATGTTAGGGCGAAAACGCTGAGCCAAGATATGCTTGTAGCCGTCGCAGCTGCTATTGCAGGAATTGTAAATGATACTCACCTAAGAGAAGATTACATCATACCCAAGGTAAATGATCCAAGAATTCTCCCGACGGTTACAAAGGCGTTAAGAGATGCGATCGAAAGCATGTAATAAGAAAAGAGAATTCTGCGATCTAGATTGCAAATAATTTTTAACTCTCTTTTCTTTTTTGTAAAAGTTCATAAATGCAACCTGTAAGACATGAAATATGATATCCTCTCGATAATTTTAAGTTGATTCGTGCCATTGTATATATCGCTGCTAAAGGGCTATGCTATCGATATATTCTGCAGTCGGCCACAACTTCTATGGTTGTTCTTTGTATCCATTTAAACGGCCTAAACGTATCATTTTAATATCCTTCCAAAACCTTGAATTGTTGCTGGGCCGGTCGTCTAGTCCGGTAGGATACGGCA
>DAINRW010000196.1:0-2873 GCA_036741615.1 Nitrososphaera sp. | reverse complement strand
ATTCCAACGAACTTGACAGTATCAAATGGAACGAATATCGCATTTCATATGGCTGACGCACCTTGGGATACTCCGCATGATTATATTGTAAGGGTAATTGACGTCAACACCAACGAGACTGCGTTGCAGACACCACTTCTTAGTTATCCTAAACTTAACAGAAGTTCATCAAATTCTGAAATAATGGTCCTACCTATTGGAGAATATAGAGTGGAAGCATATCTTCAAGGAACGGACAAAGTAGAAACTAAACCAATTAGTATCAAGGTTATAGATACACCTGTGAATCACTCATCTAATATAACTGCAGGGTTCTTTTATTCACCACAAAGTCAAGTTGTAAATCCATATGACAATGATGGTCATCTGCATCGAGGTCATCTAGAATATTATAGACAGCAATTTCCTGCACACGGATTGAAAATAGAATCGACCCATAGCTTCCATTTTGCATCCTGCTCATTTTATGATAAAGAGAAAAGCTCAGTATGTATAGATGAGGATGGACCTCTGGGAGAGCTTTATTGGCATGATAATAAGACTGCAGATCATGTGCTGATATTCTGGAGCTCTACAAGACCATATAGCCAAATAGCTGCTGCATTAGATGAAATGACCTGGGAAAATGTATACACATAATAAATAATACACATGATAAATAATGCGCCTATCCTTGTCATCCTTTTGTGCTATCTTCCGTGATCTTGTGAAAAGACTAAACTAAAGCGAGCAGTATAGTTTATGCACAAATTATCAAAATATCTTTTAGATTTAATTAAGATTTAATAGATAGCATATATCTGTCCAAATGGTGCTTGGTTGAATGTACAAGCCCCTTAGAACGCTGCTGACAGTAAGTTATTAGAAACAGGTTAAGTTCCTTATTTTTCAATGATCTTTTGTGTGGTCCATGAAATAATGGAGACGTGAATGGGATCCTTTATCACCTGATTTTCACAAGTACTGATCCAACTCGCAAATTATGTTAAAGGCTCATTGGTGATCATGGCCAAAGTCCTCTTATCTTGATTGCCTCAACCACTCTATTGACTGCTAGAACCGTGCTTGCTTTGCGCATGTCTATGCCGTACCTTTCAGATGTCTGATAAACATCATTGAATGCCTTAGTGATATTTCTATCTAGCCTTTCGTTGACTTTCTCTTCAGTCCAATAATCTCTTCGAAGATTCTGCAACCACTCAAAGTATGACACAGTGACGCCTCCACCATTTGCAAGGATGTCTGGGATCACTAAGATCTTGTTATTGTAAAGTACTTCGTCTGCGTCCGGTGTTGTAGGGCCGTTAGCAGCCTCTGCTACTATCTGCGCCTTAATTCTGCTAGCATTCTTTGCAGTTATCTGATTTTCAAGAGCCGCTGGGATTAGTATTGTGCATTCTGTTTCGAGCAGCTCTTCGTTGCTTATTGAATTAGCGCCGGAAAACCCTACAACTGAGCCCGTTTTTTCTTTATGCCTTCTTAACTCGGCGACATTGATGCCATTCTTATTATGAATACCTCCCTTTGAGTCAGAAGCAGCGATTAACCTAGCACCTTGGTCTTCTACAAATTGCGAAGCAAACTGGCCTGCATTTCCAAACCCTTCTACTGCCATTGTGGCATCCTTCATGTCTATCTTAAGCTTCTTCGCAGCTTCTCTTACCGTGAATGCTAATCCTCTACCAGTGGCTTCATTTCTACCAAGTGATCCGCCAATTGTGATCGGTTTACCTGTAATAATTTCAGGCTGAACATAATTACCCTTAAGTGCAGAGTATGTGTCCATTATCCAAGCCATTTCCTTGCCGCCCGTGTAAACATCTGGGGCAGGAATGTCTGTATGCGGGCCAATAATGTCTGCAATAGCATAAGCATAGCGCCTTGTAAGGCGTTCTAACTCGCCTTCGGACATTTCCTTTGGATTACATATGATGCCACCTTTGCCACCTCCATAGGGAATGTCGGCAATGGCGCATTTCCAAGTCATCCACATAGAAAGAGCCTTGACCTCGTCGATGCTGACTTGAGGATGATAGCGAATACCTCCCTTGTATGGGCCGCGGGCATCATTATGCTGCGAACGATATCCAGTAAAAACATGTATCTCTCCATTATCCATTCTTATCGGCAATGACACTGTAAGAACTCGCTTTGGGTTGGCTAAAACTTGCTGCAAACCTTTGTCTAGATTTATAAGCTTAGCTGCTTCGTCAAGCTGTTTGAGGGCAACTTCAAAGGGATTTATTGCCGCTGGGGAGCCTTTTGCGGTCTCTTGCATGGATTTTTTCTAGAAAAGTTCATATTAAAAGTTTTGTGTGTAAATTGTAGCCAATATCCTGTAGATCAGTTTGACATTCTCTTAGATATAAGGACACGAAGTTCCTCGTCTGTAAGACCTGTATGGTCTTCTATACCTAGTGAGTTGGCGATCAACTCGAGCTTTTTCCTCTCTGAGTCGACTGGACCTCTCACCTTGGGAAACTTGCTATCTTCTCGTGCATTTTCTGCAGCTTGCTCCATTTCATGGCGAAACATCTGCTTTGCCCTCTCATATTCTCCTACCGCCTTACCTACTGTACGTGAAAACTGGGGTAGTTTTTTGGTACCAAAGAGTAAGATAAGTCCAAAAAGTATGATTATGATCCACTCCGATCCAGCGATGTTCATTACCAAAGCGGAGGACACAACCATCTTAAGTGATATCTTAGATTCTGATCAGAATTAAAGATTTCGACAATTGAGCAGACATTTTTGAGCAAATACCTTTTATCTATCTAGTCGAAAAAGGGCAGCCGAAGTATGCGAAAGAAATTATCATGAAATTATCATATATGGCATATCCTATGACAAGACCTTAACATTATTAGACGCTT
>DAINRW010000195.1:0-2892 GCA_036741615.1 Nitrososphaera sp. | reverse complement strand
CTGCGATGTCAATGTTTTCAAAGGGCGAGCATCCCGGCGGAAAATCTAGTGAAACAGTTTAGAGTTGAACAAGCTTCCTTCCTTGACACTAATAAATTCAGGGTCAATTGTAGGTGCTGAGGTCGTGGGTTCAAATCCATCCACCCGGTCCATTTCTTCTGATCTAGTGAACTACGGTATTGTTCTGAACTCGATTTTAACGATTGTCGGACAAAACCTCATTACAGTACAGATTGGTCACACGGCTTCCATTCTGTAGATTGATTTCCAGCCTACGAAAACGCCATAGTTATCACTAATGGGAGAACTAGAGGTGCATAGGTTGGAATTAGATAGGACCTGAGATCTTGTCAACTTATTCGCGAGATACTCTCTTACCAATGGTTGAGTTATAACCTATATTTCTTCTAAATGTTTTTTAGTATTAAGATAGATATGCTTGCATGTCAATGCCACAACAGATTGAAGAAAAGAACATCAAGATTGTACGGCGTTCAATAGAAGCTCTAAATACAGGGGATGTAAGCAATGTTTCTGAATTTATACATCCTAATTATTTTAACCACGAGTCCCAAGCTAGTCCTGAGCGAGCAAAACTTCGTGGTCCTGAGGAGTTTATTGATACAGTCAAGAAGTTAAGAGCGGCATTTGATGACCTGCATTATACAGAACAGGAAAGTATTGCTTCAAATGACATGGTTGTGTTGATAATGCTGGTCACAGGTAAGCACACTGGAGACTTCTTCGGTATTCCTCCGAAAGGTAACCTCTTCTCATATCAAGCAGCACATATTTCCAGAATTGCTGATGACAAGATAGTAGAACACAAAGCGATTCGTGACGACCTAAGATTTATGATGCAGCTAGGTGTAATCGGCTCTGCGTCGCCGGAGTACGAACCTATTCTTAATGCTTGGAAGGGGATGATGAATAAGCCTACGTGAGCATACTAGTTCTGTATAACATTTTGTATGATGGTGAATCAAAAGTAGCGGGACTATCTCAACACCCGCCCTACAGAAGCAATCAGGATGAGAGGTAATAAGTGCACACAAGGTCCTTGCTTAGAAAACTGCTAATACGCTGAGGTCGGGGGTTCAAATCCCACCCGGTCCATTTTTATCTACAAGGGAACTAGTGCATTAAAATAAGTACATCTTTCGATTTTAGACTAGATATGACAAAGCCTCAAGTACTAGAAACATCATCTAAAATCTACAATTATGATACATACATAACGAGTCCGTGGTTTTAGGCGCTATAGCAGCTATTATAATCGCTGTGATTGTGCTAATTATTTTAGTTGCAATTGTCGGCTTTATTATTGAACTATTGGCACCTGTGTTTGCCGGAATAATAATACTGATTATTATTGTGGTCGGGGGAGCATGGTTGTATGCAAAATACCGTTCACGTTAGCCAGCGTATATGTGCATCAATCGACACTCTACAGTCAGATGATTCAACGGTAAGTTTACAGAACCCTATTTCGCAATGCTTAGATAAAATCAGATACTGGAAGAAGTTTTGACGAAATTTTTGGCATCTGTAAGCTCTGTTTTACTTCCCTAGCTAGCTTAGAACTTTGATAATATGGATTGTGGAATATGCGGAGATAAAATGGACCGGGTGGGATTTGAACCCAAGTTCTCTTTCAATGCCTGCCACCTTAGGAGGTAGTACCGGGAGTAGCATTAGAAAGCTGGCTGAGGTCGTGGGTTCAAATCCCACGCGCGCGGATTAGGTGCATAGAGTACACATACACCTATGCACAAAGAGGTTGCAGCATACTGTCTGCCCTGTCATAAAAAAGTCGTTATGAAACTTTCAAAAATGAAATTGGCATACCGGTGCCTTATTGACAGCTGTTGTTGGATTACTATTTCTTCAAGCTAACAGTACTACCACTACTGCTAATCATAATAATGCATTTAAGAAGTAAACGCCTCTTATGACTAGGGGATTATTAAACATGGTATTTGAAGTAGAATTAGAATTAACAATAGATGAGGAGGATGGATCTATAGTAGTCCAAAAAATGTCGGAGCTTGCAAATAAGGCAAAGGAACTTGGTTTTGCTATAGTGGAAGCTGAAGTGGAACGAGAGGAAGAAGAAGAAGAGGGAGAAGAGGAAAATGAAGGGTAATGTGGTGTGGTAATACACAGCTCTCGACGCATGAGCTTAAGGATGTCTCAACATTTAACCAAAAACTAGTGGAAGGCAGTTACTGAAGATGACATCTTTATCGCGTGACACCACCATTAACTGGATTCGTGCAGGTCTGCTAGCTCTGCCAATCTCAGGACTATTGACCATGTGGTCTACATTAATCCCCCAGCCCAATCCAACCACAGAGTTTGAAGCATGGTCTCGTTTTGTTACTACCCCTGACTACTTGATTAGCCACCTGCTAGGTACCAACCTAGGCATTATCCTTTTGATTTTTGGTGTCATTGCACTTGGAGCCTACCTCGCAAAGAGAGGGTATTCTGGTCGCTTGGGATTGATAGCAATGATTATCACTATTGCTGCTAATACCCTAGCTTTGATGAGCGCTGGTGGATGGTCCACCTTTGCTGCACCAGCGATAGGACGGGCTTACCTGGCGGGTATAGAGGACGCTATGCTAATTGACGTGGGTATCGACTATTTAGTAATCTTCATGCTGGTCATTGCATTTGCCTTCATTGGTAATGTGCTTCTGGGTATAGCCATCTTGCGCTCAAGGACGCTTCCGAAGTGGGCTGGAGCTATTTGGATAGCTTGGGCAGTTATGTTTTATGTGGCTGGTGTCTTGTCTGGATTTTTATTTACCAGCAGCAGCCTACCGACACAGCCCATAGGCTCTTTGCTTATGGCTATAAGCGGGGGATGGATAGTCTGGAGCGCTT
>DAINRW010000194.1:0-2912 GCA_036741615.1 Nitrososphaera sp. | reverse complement strand
AAGAAATCAAGGGATTTTTTTAACTTCTTAGTAATCGGAGTCTTTAAACCCACTGGTATCATTATATCCTTCAAACCAAAATCTGATACCTTTCTTCGTTGGTTCCAAAATTCAATTTCGGTGCTCCTTACTGATAGGGAATAGGAGAGGAATATAGTGTTCTCAGATATATTGGAACTATCTGGAGGCAATGTGTTTATCAGTACAATATTGTAGTGTTTACTATCGCCAAAACTATCATCAATAGATATCTTCAATCCTTTTTGAAGACTGGATGTCATCGTGTGAGGTAATTTTTCATAGCTTTTTGTAATCAACTCATTCAAAGGTTCTAATGCGCTACTCAATGATCCTTCAATTCTTGAATAAATGTATCTTCTATAACTATCAGATTGTTTGAGGAATACTTCTTTAGAATGAATTATGTTACTTCGTAGGGTGCTACTAGCTATTACGAATGGATCAGCTTCAGTCGGGATTGAATATCGTTCTCTTAGGGGCTCATTATGCTGGCTACCAAAATTGCTAAAGGTATCTCCGATGGTGTTGATCAATTGATCTATCTTTGATAGTATTTCAGATTCCAAAGACTCTGCGTTGGCAAGAACCGATCTGAGTTGTTCAAAGTCATTATGCGCCTGAAAAATCATATCAGAAAGACTAGAAAAGTCCCTAAGTTGAGATAAGAAATCAATGTTTTCCTCTAACGGACTGTAATCAGCGTAAAGGTACCTTCCTCGTTTTGAAGAACTATTGACTGTGCCTTCTCCTGTTTTCATATTACCGTATTACTATAAGTACGATATTCATGGCAAGGATATAAATCAAATATTGATATAGCAAATGAGAGGCAATAGATTGGTTGAACATAATTGCTGTCTAGAATACTTAGACAACACGCACAGTGTCAGGGAGATAGTTATAACCTCAGGGCCTTCTAGTTCTACATTTCTCCTATCTATATTCCTGCCAACTCTTCTCTGATCTCGAATGCAACATTCTTCTTGTAAATGATCTGATATTTTCTGATAACAGACCTTTTGATGGGGTCATAGCCTACCTCAATTATTTTCCTGAATGTTTCAAGTTGCGAATTTGCAATTATCGTCCCAATACCCAATTGTTTTTGCCTTATTTGATATACTATCTTTCTGGGTAGGTTGCAGACGAAAATCTTGCTGTGCGCTCTTATGAGCACCCGGTCTGCATCATCTAGTAGAACAGACTTTCTAGATATTGTCGTTTCATTTTCTGATTGCTCCACTACATTGACCCTCACCGTAGAGTCTGTCAGTACACTTAGAACTTGCTCTGTAGTGCAGATATCCACTAGGAGAGTTTTTTGTGCTAGCCCAAGCTTAATTCCAAATCTTCGTTCAAGTTCAGAAATATTTTGCAGCATAAAACTTCCAAAGTCACCATTCTTAGGAATTGCACCTGCCACAATAATGATTGATAGAGATTAAGTCTTATGAAAAGATTATCCTAAATGCAAGCATACAGAGGGCCAATAATATTGTGCCAACACTAATGACCTTAAGGCCAATCTCAAGCCTGTAGGTTAGAGCATCATTACTGTTTTTCTGTTTTAGCTGCTTATAGGGCCGGGACATCCTGATCTCTGCGTAGCTGATGAGCCCCGTCAACCCAGCTGCTGCTAAGACGAGGATGTTCATGGAATTTGTCTGCATTATATATCCTGCCAGTACTGGCAAGGAGCCCCATGACACTGCAAACCAAAAGTCGTTATGAAATATGCCACCCCATATTTCATAATTGTATGTAAATAAAAAGAATCCTTCGAGCACTGCAATGATTGCCAGAAGCGGGACAAAAAAAGCAATATAATAAGCTCCTATTGCATAAGCAGCAGTAAGCGACGCTGCCATTATTATTAACAATTGCGTTTTACTAAAGTAGCTACCCCACGGTTTAGTTTTTTTTGACCCGAGGCTATCAGCCACATGAGCCGAAATCCCAAGTGCGAGCATGTAAATTAATGCAATCGCGCCAAGTCTATCCCATGCTATCTCGCTGGCAAGCATCGAGCCCATAATTGCGAATGAAACACACATGCCAGTGTAGGGGAGAAATAGCAAGCCAACAAAAACTCGAAACCTCAGTGGACCAAACTTGGGGACGAACCATTCATTGATCCGCGTTTTATTTTCTGCACTCATGGCTTTGCAGCAGAGACCATAGCAGAAGTCCCGCCCGTGTAATACCTGACATCTATATTCTGAAACCTTCTATCTCTAAGAGCTGTTATTGTCTGATCAGCCCAGTCTGATTCTTTTATGACATTATCCAGCTCTTCAAATACAACCTTCCAGGACGCAACGAATCTTCCTGCTAATCTGAGCAATTCAAAGTGTATATTCCAAAGGCTTCGTACAACTCCTCTAGGATAAGTAAAGTCATGAAATAATACAATACCACCGGGTCTAAGCACTCTCCAACATTCGTCGACTACATTTTGGACGCTGACGTATTTGGCGAGATAGGAGGACACTACTGCGTCAAAGGATTCATCCCTATAGGGCAAGACTTCGGCTGTTCCTTGCGCTATAGATGCATTCAGCTTATGCTTCAAGGTGACAAGGTATTCAAATGTGAGGTCTATCCCAGTCACGCTTTTGCCTTCCTCTACTAGCATTGATGATAAAACACCGGTTCCGCATGCAAGCTCTAGAACCTGGCTATGGTGGGAGAGTGTTTTTATTATTTCATGTTTCCAAGTATTATCCCGCCCAAACGTCGCCAAGCGCAAGATTAGGTCATAGCTGTCGGCGTTGGCAGGAGTAAAGAAGCGCATTGCATGAGCATGACCCTCATGAATTAGCATTATGAATGCTATTGCAATCTCACCTACTTTTATGTATTGAAAACTTACAGATTTGGCGCTAATTCTT
>DAINRW010000193.1:0-2916 GCA_036741615.1 Nitrososphaera sp. | reverse complement strand
GATGGATGAATTTGCTTTGGATGGGCTTGTTTGCTGGAATAATCTTTGGAGAAAAAATGTGGTCTAGAGGTATTTGGGTGGCAAGAGCAGCAGGCATTGGGCTGGCAGTTATCGGGATTTTGGTTTCAGCAGGAATGCTTCCATCATTGGTATCTTCTGCGACATCGATGACAAGTACTGAAGATGGTACAGCTGATGAGATGATGGTGGAGGATAGCGCAAATAATAACAATAATCGTATGACCATGGATAGCTCTAATCCTGAGGCTTCTATGGATATGTCAGATGATAGTTTACTTTCTAAGGTACCTAGCGATGAATCTCCTCAAATGGAGTCAAATTATGACGGTCAAACCATGGACTCCATGAATATGAATAATAACTCTGGTGCTGGACAGACTCAAATGATCAATATGGAATAGTGCACTAGGCCATTTGAAAGAGGATAACAATTTCAAGATAATCCATCATTGCAATCCTTCCAGTAACGGGTTGATATCCGCCTCAATAGTAATACTAACAGCTACCTTATTCTCATTATCTATAGTCTTTGCTTTTCCAGAATCACTGGCGCAAACAGTTACAGTTACTACTGAGTCATTCTGGACCGCTGCAGCATCAATGCCTACACCAAGGACAGAGGTCACTGCTGCAGTTTTAGAGAATGATATTTATGTTATAGGTGGGTTTGATGAATCCGGTCAAGTTACAGATATCGTAGAAGTTTATAGCATTGCAAATAATTCCTGGACCAAAGCCGCCCCGTTGCCAGAACCATTGCACCATACTGCAGCTGCTTCTTATAATGGCAAAATATATGTGGTTGGGGGATATACCTCCCCTTGGTCTCCAAGTAATAAGCTGTTCATTTATGATACTGTACAGAATAAATGGCAGGAAGGCAAGCCAATGCCAACAGCTAGAGGAGCATTAAATGTTAATTTTGTTAATGGAACCCTATACGCTATAGGCGGGTCTTCTGATAGACCTTTAAATTCAAATCAAGCATACGACCCATCTAGTGATACTTGGACAACTAAAGCATTCATGCCTACTGCAAGACATCATGCTGGTTCTGCCGTAGTTGATGGCAAAATATTTGTTGTGGGTGGCAGAATATCTGGCTCTTTGGAGAATATATCTGTGAATGAAGCGTATGATCCAGTGCACGATATATGGATAACCGACCTTGAACCTATGCCTTCTAAAAGAAGTGGGATTGCAGCAGCGACAGCAGCTTCTTCTTCTTCAACTAATAGCAGCGTCTACGTTTTTGGAGGAGAAGAAGCTTCAAAGACCTTTAATAACAATGAAAAATATGATCCAAAGATTAACAAATGGGTATCTGAGCCTCCAATGCCAACTGCACGCCATGGATTAGCAGCTGTATTTGCAGAAGAGAATAAAATATTTGTAATTGGAGGAGGACCACAACCCGGATTAAGTGTGAGTGGTGCAAACGAGATATTTCATATTCGATAATATATCGTGGGTTTGTCGTTCATCTATGAAAATAATGCTAGCAAAGGACACCTAACTATAGCATAATAAACATTATAAAAATACTACTTTTTCACTTTTAAGGTTGTTCATCTTGTTCACATTCTATATATTTTAGTTAATTCAATTTCCAGCAAAGTTTTTTCTACGCCTTCTTAAGTTTACCGTCTCTGCTTTCAACATTCAGTTACCCAGCTTTCTGACAATTTGGACATTAAAATGATATCTGAGCACTCTCGGTTCTATCGGACTTGATTAGGGTACTCCAAATCCAATAGGATTATCCTAATTCAAAAGACTATCTATAATCAATATATTATTTAACAACCATTAATTCAAGAAGTGTACAAATCAGGTGGCAATAAAATATGACTAATAAGAAAGGTAGTCAACGGCATGAATCCTTGAATGTCTCATTTGACTCAAGGTTATATTTCAAAACAATAATCCCAACATGAACCTGTTTCAAAATCCCTTAGATCCAATATTATGGACGGTAAGACGCAGCGAACAGGATGTGGTTAGTCTTTATAATTATCTGTCAGGTTTAATGCGTATAAGCACTCAGGATTATTTCCTCAACTTCGGATACTGGAATGAAGAAATTAATTCTCCAAGGGAAGCTCAGCGCAGCTTATGTTCATTGATTGCAGATGTTAGTGATCTGTATTCGGCCAGGACGGTACTTGACATAGGGAGTGGATTTTCTGCCCCCGCAATCTATTGGAAATCTTTAATCAATTCCCTTAATGTTGTTTGCCTGGATGTTAATCTGCGACAGTTGAAATTTGGATTTTCTCTACAAGGTGATCTTGAGGACAAGGAGAAGATGATAGCAATCCCGTCCTCAAAAGACAATACGCAAGAATTTAGATCATCATTTGATCTGAATTTACCTCATTTAGAACGTACCGAAAAATTATCCTTTGTAAACGCTACTTCTACTGCATTGCCTTTTGCAGATAACTCCGTAGATAGAATAATTGCTTTAGAGTCTGCCCAACATTTTAGGCCCATAAGCGAGTTTTTTATGGAATCTAATAGAGTATTGGAGAAAAATGGAATATTTGTGACTGCAATGCCTATTATTCATGATCAAGAACGTCTTCGTGGAAATAATATATTCTCAGGGATGATATATCTACTATCTTTATTTTTCAAACTTGGAGTTCTCAAGTTTTCTTGGATGTCTGAACATTACGATTTAGACTTTATTAAGTCTCAGATGAGCAATGCAGGCTTTCAGTCAAAAGAAATAAAATTGATAGGACCTCATGTGTATGAACCGTTATCTAAATATTATATCCAGAATAGAGAAAAGCTTCAACACGCAATTTCAAAAGAATATCCATCGTATGTAGAAAAAATTCTATATACATCCATATTAAAGATGAATGAACTTTCTGAGGAACGAGT
>DAINRW010000192.1:0-2931 GCA_036741615.1 Nitrososphaera sp. | reverse complement strand
TCATCCTTATATCGAGCACTACTTGGTCATTTCTTGACCTTGCAATATGCATTTTACCTCCAGCTTCTAATCCACAACGTTCTATAACATACGCTTCAAGGGCTTCATGGATATCTTCGTATTCTTCAGTCTTCATGTTAGTTGGGATTTTCTTTGCCTCCTCAAGAGCAGACAAGATGCTTTTCAGTTCAATATCTGTGATGTGCCCTTTTTCATGAAGCATAATTGAATGTGCTTCGCTTCCAAGGATGTCATAATACAATATCGAACGGTCTTGGTCCATAGAAGAAAGAAACTTGAGCACATCATCCTTGAGTTTCTCTGTGGAACGAGACCTATACATATATTATATCAAGTGTGCACCGCAGTCGCTTTATTTTAAGGTTGTAGACTTATCCAAGGTTATTGAAACAAAGATGTGCACATAATTTATTGGAATTGACCATATATACTACCTCACTTTTATGAATCTGATCTCGTACCGTTGGTGATTATCTTTTTGTCTAAGTTCGATTGCAGATCAATAATACCTTTCAAAAGCAAGAGCAATACGAATACCTAAACCTAGAGGCTTTTGTTTGTAGTAGCATAGCAAATGGGTCCGCAAATATTGTCCTAGCTACACTACGACCATATCCTTTGATAAATGAATAACACTCTATACTGTGATAAGACGCGGATAAGTAGCAGCAGCTACGTCAAATGGATTCGATAAATCAGCTAATTTCATAATAATATTTGATGTTTGCATTACGTCTTTTTCTACAATAGTTAAATATAGTGTTCGTGAAAATCTTATATAATGAGTCAAGAAGAGCAGATACAGCAGACTCGGAGAAAAATTTTTGAAGAGTTGACCAAGATAGTCGACCCCGAAATTGGAGTTTCGATAATGGAGCTTGAGCTTATCGATAAGGTGGACATTGATTCAGGAAAGATCAAAGTTGACTTGCACTTGACTAGTCCATTCTGTCCTGCAGTCTTTGGCTTCAAGATAGCGCAAGACGTCCGGGATAATATCTACAAGTTGCCAGGAGTAGAGGGGGTGAACGTGAACGTCAGCAACCATTTCATGGCTGATGCTATAAACAAGCAGGTGAATGAGAGCAAGTATCCATCCAAACCGGATGCTGCTTAATCATCTTTTTTGATGAGCCTTTCTTTGAGCTCTGCCGTCTTCTTTTCATTTTTTGCATAGCCCAGAAGGTGACCCCTCATCAGCTGGATGCCGAGTGCAGGGTCAACGCCCTTTGGACAAACCGAGCTGCATGAGCCTGCAAAGTGGCATCGCCAGATACCGTGTCTATCGTCTACCACGTTTAGCCTCTTTTTGGTTGCAGTGTCTCGGTTATCGATAAAGTAGCGGTAAGCCTGAGAAAGAGCCTGAGGTCCAGGGAACTTCGTGTCAGTAGCCACAGTAGGACAGGCAGAATAGCATAGGCCGCACTTGATACAATACGAAAACTGTAGGTATCTATCGACGTCTTCTGGAGTCTGCATAAATTCTGTCAGCTTGTCGTTTTCTTTAATGTCTGCATGCTCATTCTGTACGTAAGGCTCCATGTTACGATGATGAGCAAAGAATTGAGAAAAATCTGTCACAAGATCGCGAATGTGTGGGAAGTTAGCTAGAGGCTCAACAGTTATTTCGCTTCCTTGAAGTTCTGATACTTTGGTATAGCAAGCTAGGCGGGGTATGCCGTTTATCTTCATACCACATGATCCACATGAGGCCATCCTACAGGAATAGCGTATGCCTATACTTGGGTCCTTGTATGATTTGGCATACAGCAGCGCATCAAGTACCGTAGTCCAACGCTGCACTGGGACCTCTACTCGGTCATAATGCGGGGATTCGCCTGCAGCCTTGTTAGCTCGATATATTTTGATACTGACAGAGCTTCTCAAATATTCCTTTTCTCTTTGGCGCTTTTCCTTTTCATGCTTTTTTTCCATCGTCTCTATTTTCTCAATTATCTGTTCAGTCATATTTACTCACTCAACTCCAAGACCGTTAGCTATAATGATTGTACGTGTGCCGTATGCTATTAAAGCAATCATCGCAGCTATCGTCAACACAGTCACACCATCCTCCCACCTCTTGCTCTGACGCAGTTCTAAGAGGATTACGCGCATGCCGTTAAAACCATGGATCGACACAAGCACCAGTATTGATTCAAGTAGTACAATGTAAGGGATACTCTGATAGTTAGCTATCACATTCTCATATTCAAGACTCATGCCATATGGCATGATCGCTATGCGCATCATAATATGTACTGCAACAACGAAAAGCGCTCCAACGGCTGTGATATAGTGTATTTTCATTATTTGGCTCTCACGAAGCATTGTCATGTCTGTTTTATTCGCCTCCAAAGAGCACAGATGCTCCAAATAGCATTGCAACTACTGTAAGTATTAATGCAATCCAAATGCCTGATTTTTGCCTATAGTTGAGCGATACTGCGTCGTATGGGTAATCTGGCCTGCCAGGTTTGCCAAGTCCTTTGCCTCCATGTGCAAAAATCAGGCGGATTCCATTTGCTGAATGAAACACGCACATTCCAATTACAATTATCAGAATAATATGACCAAGAGCACTTTGTGTAAGCTCTAGGAATGACTCCCATAATGCAGGCCCCCCGATAATGTTGCTGGTTTCATATATGTGAGCGATGAAATAAGCAAGCAGACCTACGCCTGTTAATCTCTGCAGCCAGTAGGACACACGTTCCCACCCATAACGCCCGGGATTGAGCCATCCCTTCATCCCCTCACGATTATCGCGATCAGCTACTTCTCTTTCCATCTTAGTATTTCCTCTCAACTGGAGCATATCGTGTAAAGGTGACAGGGTACCATGTCATCTTAGGGCCGCCGCCGTTGCCGGTAAAGTACGCCAGTGTGTGCTTCAAGAAGTTCTCATCATCG
>DAINRW010000191.1:0-2941 GCA_036741615.1 Nitrososphaera sp. | reverse complement strand
GGCGGTGGCTATGGCGGCAGAAGTGGCGGCGGTGGCTATGGCGGCAGAAGTGGCGACTCCCGCAACGAGCATGGAGGCCAAAGGCGCTATGGCAGTGGAGAAGGTGGAGGAGGTTCTGGAGGCTATAGATACAACAACAGCAGCAACAACACCGGATATGGTCGAGACAGAAGGCGCAGTCGCTATGGCTCAAATGATGGAAGCAGCAGCAGCAGCAGCTACTAGTAGGCACACTGTTTTTAAGCCCGCTGGTTCTCTATTTTTTGATGTCTTTTGGCGTCGACACATTAGGTGGGTTAACTGAGAAGCTCAAACAGCTAATCAACGATACTCAGAATTTGTACGAATCATTTATCGACGCAAACCAGCTCTATAAGCAAGGTAAGATGGGAGATAAGGATTTCTTTGTCCAGATGGGCGAGTATCTTGTCGCAACATCTGCCTTGAACTTTCTTGCAGTCCGAGTAATACTTGAAATCAAAAACGCCCTAGAGAAGGGCACATCAATTAAAAGTCCTACAGGGACAAGTTCCTCATCTCCAGCAGCTCCGCAGGCAGGCTTTGGTATAGGAGGATTTGTGGGCACTGGCGGCACTGTAGGCCCTGCTGGTGCTGGCGGCGGAAACGACTACACACTCCCTTCGCCGCAGGAACCTACATTCAAGCCCGTCGACATTGAGTTACCTAAACCCCGTGCAACCTCTACAACAAAGAACTGTGTTGCCTGCAATACTCCGATACCTGCGCATGCCAAGTTCTGCAGCAAGTGCGGTAGGCTACAATAATTAATATATCTACTTTCAGGCCTTCATAAATAATGGCAAAGGTGTTTAATGGCAGGTCTGCAACGGAGGAGTACATGTCAACCCACTCGCTTACTTTTTCAACTCCTGACATGACGCTGAGAAAATTCGCAATTTGGCTTGGCGAGCCGGTGAACCTTCCAAACGGCGAACGAGGGCCCCGGCTCATGCTTTATCTTGAAGAAAAAGGAAGTAAAAAAGAACGAGAGTTGGTGCCAGACATTGACGATTCATTCAAGCCTAGCGGTGCTGTCACAGAAATGTATAAGGGAGTCGAATCAACGGCACCTACTGAATTGATGTCTCCTCCACAACTGTCGCCACTTGACGGGGTAACACTTGAGACTGAAACTAAATTTTGCATCATCTGTGGTAACAAGCTTAAAGTTAATGCAAAATTCTGCACTAAATGCGGCAGTGTACAAGGCTAGTGCTTGCTCTGCTTTTCTTTCATCTTCAGATAGCATTCATTACAGATCGTTTTTGAGAAGAGAAAGTTGAGTGAGTAGAATCTGACCCTATTGCAGGACTCGCAGGTGCGCATATATCTATTGTCAATTCGTCCATGAATAAATAATGTATTGCATATAAAAAGTCACTTGAAGAGGCTCAAAATTGTTGTAACTGGCACTCCTGGTGTTGGCAAACATACAAACGCGAGGATAATTGCAGACAAGATAAATGCAGAGATAATTGATATCAACCATGTTGCAATTGACAACAATGCTATTAGTGAGAAGACTAATCTGGGGCTTGATGTTGATGTCAAAAGGCTAGCAAAGTTGCTTGAAAAAATGCTCAATACAAAAAGGAATATGCTGGTAGTAGGACATCTTGCTCCTTATGTCTTGAAACCTAAAGGTATCGACATGGTAGCTGTGCTTCGCAGGTCACCGTATCAATTAGAGAAGACTCTTGAAGAGCGGGGGTACAGCGCGGACAAAGTTAGAGAGAATGTTGCAAGCGAGATCTTAGGCACAACACTATACGACTCGCTGAAAACGTTTAGCAGGCGTAAAGTTGCCGAATTTAATACAACGGGCAAGAGCCCCAACGAAACTGCAGAGGAAATACTATCTGCCTTGCAAAAAAAACCAAGTTCAAAACCCGTGAGTTTGGGGATAGACTGGCTTAACCTTGTATCAGAAAAGGGCGATATGCGAAAATTTTTCAAATACTGATATTATTTACGTTTTATTGCGTAAACTTTTCCGCTCTGCAAATCAAACATCTACCTGACATGATATCTACATCAGGTCGACGATGATAATATAGCAGTAGTATTAGAGTAGTTCTTTGCCAACTTATTAAAAGCGGAGGCACGCAAGGATATTGTTATAGTTATAAGACCATGCAGCAACTAGTATGTATAGAATTCAGGCAAAGCGTCGAGCACGACTGAAACAGTGTATATTATCAATATTGTAGAAGGCAAATGAGACTGTCAAAAGCTGCACTCCGCATCAATTAGGCATGACATTCTACAAAAATTCGTATATATATATAATACACGACGATACGGATTAGCATGGCTGCAGTCGTAACACGCAAATTTGGAGAGGAGGCACTCCAGTTCCTTGGAAAAAAGGTCTCAGTAGAAACTTCGGATCAAAAAATTTACAGTGGCACACTTGCTGGAATAGATGAAAGACTCGATGTTGTGCTTGATAATGTTGAAGGACACGGGATCCTGAAAGTGATTATCAACGGCTCATTTGTCAAGGAAGTAAGATTGATGGAAAAGCCATTTGACTTCAAGGCACTTGCAGAGAGATTATCGAGAGTTTTCCCTGGCCTCGTCAAGGTACGTGAAGATGTTGGTGCAATAATCGTCATGGACAAGATCAAGGTAACCCAAGCTGGTATCGAGGAGGGCTCAGGACTAGCTGCCGACAGGGTTAAGGCTATCTATGATGAATTCACGAGGGAGACAAAGAAGTAGTTGTGTTTGAGATCTGGCACTCAGATCTGGCAGCTCGTATAGGGAGGCTTCAGACAGCTCACGGCGTTGTTGAAACCCCTGCCTTTGTTCCTGTGGTCCACCCAGTAAGACAGGCCGTCAGCACACAAATTTTGAAAAAGATGGGTTTTGATCTTGTGATCACAAATGCTTACATCACTCTTCGTCATTATGGCGA
>DAINRW010000190.1:0-2944 GCA_036741615.1 Nitrososphaera sp. | reverse complement strand
GATGTGACGCCAGTATATCAACAGGTCGGAACAGAAGAGGTCCCCGAGGTAAGAGATTACCACGATATTTTGGGAGCCAACGTGCAAAAGCGAGGAGAGGTATTCTTTTTCACCGTAGCACTCGGCGGCAATCCAAATGACAACGATATATATGAAACGCAATATCGGTGGCATATCATAACCACCAGTCCGATAACAAACAGAGAGCAACAATATATAGTTCGATTTCAAAATTCTGCTTTTGACGGTGGCAATAACACCTCTACCGCTATGCAAGGGTGGTATTTCTCAGTCTTTGATAGAAATGTTGGAAGATTCATCATCCCTCCTACGAGTATACCGGACATGCCAGAAGATAGAGTCGAGTTTCCTATAGAGGACTTTTACATTGGCAACCCTTCATCATTTTCATACTGGGTCGATGTATCTGTAAGGATTAATGCTACATTCGGCCAACCAAACTACATTATGGACTATGCACCATGATCATATACGCGCCTGGTCGATACTATCTCTCCCTCTCTGCTATTATAATGTCTTTTTTTAGTTGGAAGCTCTCACCTGATACCTCATCATTTACAGAATATGTTATTACATAGCTACCTATCGGTAATGGCTGTACATCGGGTGTAATCGTGAGTGTCAAGAACATCTCGGTGTTGGGTCTATGGGAAGTAATGTTTCTAAGAACTTCCACATCCTCTATCAGCTGGAGCTCGGTGCCGTTTGCTGCGGCTATTCCATAATCTGCTGTCATGTTCATCAGATAAAGCATAGTGTTACTGTTATTGTTGTTAACATCGCCTTCCTCTATGACCTGTTCATGGCCAAAGCCCACAGGTTCCACATAGAGTACGATTGTTTCGCCCGGTGCAAAGGTGTTATTTCGCTCTTCGTATACACCATAACCTGCAGCAGAGAAAGGTTCGACAAAAGTGCTAAAGGTAGCGTTAAACTCCGTCTGGTTCCAGACCGACAGATATAGATCCTTTGCCTCTTCAATTGTCATGTTATCCGTAGCATCCACGTTAGCGACAGTATTGTTAGTAACAGTGGTCGTTGTATTGTTACCTGCAGTTATGTTGGCAAGGATCTCGGAGGTCGTATTGTTATTTGGGGCTTGGGTGAGCAATGCGGTCAAATTGCTTGTTTGGTTCTGTTGTCCAATTACAGGGGAAGTGATAGCACCCGCAATTGTAGCAACAGAAGCAACAACTACTACTATCAAGAGGATAAAGATTTTGTAGTACATCGGTAGAGGCATGCAGGCATAATTCTTAATTGATCTGATGGTATTCTATATCCTAGTATTTTCAGTTTTATCTACAAAAAAATGTCTAATATAGAAAAACTATAAGATAACTAAGTGGCGCTTGGCGATACTGCATCAACGACCTTGTTACAGCCCATGCCGTTAAAGCCGCAATTTTGTTTTATGATGCAGTGTTGCCCGCCAAGCGCTATAGTCTAGCCATATTTTTCTACTACTTGTCCTCATCTTTATATGGTATTAATTATATTAAAGTATTCCTGTATGTCAATATATTATAATAACCCATTTTAATTATCAATTTCTTGTCGTTTAATCCTAGAAACAATAAAATCTTAATGAGCTATTGTAAACAAATTTGTCCAGCCTACATATACCATTTCCTTCTCATTTCTTAATCCTATCATTTTAATACCTAGAATTTTTCATAAGAAGAAGCGTTGCCGTCATTACTCAACTCGATAATATCGCGCCAGCTTAGCAGTTCTAGCTGTAGCAAGCTACTATCCGGCGACGGAATTACCTCTTTTGATCTGACCATCAAAGGCGTGCATGGATTGTTTGGACCTGTGTCAATTGATGTACGATCTACTAGAAAAATTGTGCCTGCGATAGGTGATGTTGCAAGTGCTGCAAAGAACCTTGATGAATACCAATTCCTAATTTGCTCGCTGGTTCCTTCTCTTCCAGATTCGAATCCATCAAAGATGGAATTGCAGAAATATCGAGTGGCCATTCTAGCGGCATTTGCAAAGCTGGTGCCACTGCTACTATTGAAAGATATACGACAGGAGGACTTGGTGCAGTGGAGCAAACACGCTAAGGCGCTTCTGGAGGAAACGTCAGATACGTATCATAAGGCTAATTCAAATTCCAAGATGCAGATTGCTTTGAATAGAGATGTCTTTGAATATTTTGAGGTACCTGTAGATAGAGTACAAGTTGCGCTCAGAGCATTTTACGACTATGACGTTTGATAGATATAACAGATTATTATAATAAGAATAATTCCACCATCTATTTTAGAGAGGCCTATATCCACATGACTGTTGCAGTAGCCCTAATTGAGCCGCAGTATCCTGTTAACGTAGGTCATATTGCTAGACTGATGAAGAATTTTGGTCATAAAAGCCTGTATTTCGTAAGCCCACACTTTGACAATACAGAGGCAACAAAGTATTCAACTCATGGTAATGATGTCCTAGTATCTGCTAAGACTGTGACTTTGAGTCAGCTAAGAAAAGAATTTGATATACTAATAGGGACAACTGCAATTCAGGCTATTAGCAGACTCAATATTCTGCGCGAATCAATAAGTGCAGAGCATCTAGCTAAGATAATACGTGACTCAAGCACCAAAAATTTTTGTATCTTACTTGGTAGAGAATCATCTGGCCTCAACAACGAAGAGTTGGAATTATGTAACCTTGTTGTATCTATCGACACAAAGACAAATTACAAGACAATGAATGTAGCTCATACACTTGCGATATTGCTGTATGAAATTTCCAAGCTGCACCCCTCAGAATTACCAATAAAAAAGAACAAGAAGCGAGTTGATCTTGCTTCGCAGAAGGATGTCGATCTTTTGCTTCGATACGTAGACAAGTTGGCAGATGCTGGTAATTATGATCTGCACAAAAAGCCCTTGCTAGAAGCAGCGGCAAAGAAGAC
>DAINRW010000189.1:0-2945 GCA_036741615.1 Nitrososphaera sp. | reverse complement strand
CTGGTTTGCCGTCAAGACCTGCCCTGACGTATCCCTTTACTACCTTGATCACATCGCCCACCTGTAGACCCATTTCGTCTGGTATCGTAGTATGTTTGTCCCATAGCTTGACCTTTACCTTTGCATCATTGTCGTATATCACAAGCGTGCGGGTAGAGGCCTGCTCATTGCTATCTCTTTTGGTGAACCTGTGAATAGGATAAATGTTCATGATCCTGCCTACGACTGTGGCTTCCTTTGCACCTATGTAAATGTCCTTAAGACCTGTCTGCATCTTGGATACATTGTCAAATGATACACCAAGGTCGGCAGCAACAAGAAAGAGTGCACCTTGGTCAGTAAGATAGCCAGCACCAACCTTGCGCTTTTTTTCATCAATCAAGTCTCTTACCTGCTCTGGGTTCAGCTCAGGGCGCTGTCGTAAAAGGATCTCTAGCATTCCCTTAAAATCGTGGGATGACGACAAGCTTGCAATGAACCTCCAGTCTGAAAGAACCATTGCTATTCACTTGCCTATATATCTTAAGAGAGATGTATCTGAGAGAAAAATATTCGTTCATTCATTTGTCTGCGAAAAATACTTGTTTCTATGAAGGATTTATACTCAGAATTCAACTTGATAGTCATGGAGATTCGCTTGGATACCTTCGCTATAGTAACTTTGGATAAAGGCAAAAATTAGACTTTTTGCGCACTTATCTGCGAATGGAACTATGCGTCCACGTTTCTGACCTGCATAAAAGCTATGGCGAGGTGCATGCAGTAGATGGAATATCATTTGATATAGAATATGGTAGGGTATTTGGCTTTCTTGGTCCAAACGGCGCAGGCAAGACTACGACGATAAAAGTGCTCACGACGCTTGTCAAGCCAACCTCGGGGATAGTGAAGATCTTTGGCAAGGACATTGTAAAGCACTCTCGCGAAATTAGGAAGCGGATGGGAGTGGTGCTGCAGGAGCCTAGCTTTGAGGCTAATCTGACTGTAGACCGTGCGCTTGATCTATATGGGCTAATGTGGGGTATGCCCGGCGAAAAGAGACGCGACAGGGCAAGGGAGCTCTTAGAAAAATTTGAACTTGTATCATTTAGCAATATGAAAAATGACGAGTTGTCTATAGGCCAGCGTAGACGTGTGCAGGTTGCAAGGGAATTTATGCATGAGATGGATCTGATGTTCCTAGACGAACCAACAGTAGGTCTTGACCCAACTGCTAGACGAATATTACTCGATTATGTCAAAAAGTATGTTCGAGGTGGGCTGACTGTGTTTTTTACAACCCATATCATGGAAGAAGCAGAATATTTGTGCGATGAAATAGCAATAATTAATAAAGGTAAGATAATTGCCACAGACACGCCTGCCGGTCTGAAGCAAAAATATGGAGGTATCAAGGCAGTAGAGATCAAGCTAAAGGATTCGACGGCGCATTCGGTCATGCAGATCATCGGGCAAACAGCTGACGGCTCTGTAATTGAGATGCCAGCACAAGACACTGTAAGGATAAGCTCGGCAGAGGCTCAGGAGATTCTAGTCAAGATAATTGAGTCACTTTCAAAAAATGGAGTCCAGATAGAAAGTGTCTCTATGAACCCGCCTACGCTTGAAGAAGTGTTCCTTACTGTTATTGGAAACGGAACCTAGATCTTCATTCTCATCATCGAAAATGTGGCGAGAAAGAATACTGCTGTAGTCACAGCTGCGATGATGCCGACTTCAATATTCGTAAATAGATCTATGTTGTTAAAGATGCCAGCCCTTGTAATATCAACGATGTATGTCAGTGGGTTGAGATAAAACGCAGTGCTCAGCGCTCCAGGCACTCCCTGCGTTGGATAAAACGCAGTGCTGACAAATGAAAAGAATAGGAACGCACTGTTGACTATCACATTGAAACCCTCGCTGCTCTTCAATCGTGTCGATATGATTATTGCGATAGAGCCAAAGAATATTGCGCCTGTTATAAGCGCAAAGAGCACGTATAGCGAACCTACAAGAGTAGGCTGCGCGCTTCCAACAAGCGTCGGCGAGCCCGCTATGAGTATAAGCCCTGCGCTTGCAAGACCCATCAGCATGATGGTGATGATGGTGCCGGCGATATACTCCATCCTTGCAAATGGCATCACCAATATCTGTTGGAACATACCATTTCGCTTGTCATTCCATATTATGCTGCCGGCGATCGTGCTGCTATTCATCATGTTAAAGCCGATCATACCAGCAGCCAAATATGCTGGATATGGTACAGTCGTTGTTGTACCACCCACTGGGACCCCCTGATTCCCGAGGAGGCCTGAATACGAATAACCTGCGATGAAGATGTATACTATGGGAAATACAACTTGCCATACGAGGAAGACCTTGTCAATTGAAGCCACAATGTTTCTATATAGCAGAATTGCAACAGCGTTCAATACTAGGAGTCGCTAGGTCTTTTGATGTTGAGATATATTAATCATCTTTGAAATCCTTAGTGGTATTGCGGAATTTTGTTGACAAATATCATATTTCGATTGTCTCTCCTTTCCGAATGATGGGCGGTGGACTTGTTAAGTAGTAGAATAATAGTATTTCTGCTTTGTAATATTACAGATAAATCTTATTCTTTCTTTTGTCTTTTTCCCGTGTCCCTTGGGTGCTGTGTGTTATTTATGGTAGTATTGTTATTGAATCGCGGGTTGGCACCGCCATCAAATCAGCCCGAAATTGAATCAAAGGCTGTAACTAGGCTCCTTAAGCTTGTAGAATTAATCTGTCTCAGATAGATACTACAAACCTTTTTAGCTATCTGCCTCAAATCATAAGGTTCGGAACCTAAACTTAGCATCTTTAAAAGCACGGGGAACCCTTGGGTACATACAGTCTGAGACGTATCCCTTTCAATCCTATAATAATACTAGATTTAAATAACTTGCATCCGAAATCTATGCGCAGACATAGATCAT
>DAINRW010000188.1:0-2987 GCA_036741615.1 Nitrososphaera sp. | reverse complement strand
TCAGATGCAAGCATCAGTGCTACGCCTGCAATTTCTTCAGGCTTACCAGCTCTTCCAAGCGGAATCGAAGATACAATATCTACTCTTTGCTCTGTAGTCAATCTTTCCCAATTTCTCTGTGTGGAGATGGTCCCAGGAGCAATTGCATTGCACCTTATTCCATATTTGCCAAATTCAGCAGCTATATGCTTTGTAATTCCCAAATTAGCTGCCTTGGCCACGGTGTAGGGCGCGCCCTTTATGTATCCACTTATTGCAGGTGTGGAGGAAATGTTGATAATAACACCACGCCTCTTTTCAACCATTAAAGGTAGCACTTCACGACAGCATCTATACGTGCCTTCAGTATCTACATCCAAAACCCTTTCTAGAACTTCATCAGATATCTGCTCAAAGCTTACATCCCATATATTATCAAGAATTGGATAGCCTGCATTATTTACGAGAACATCGACTTGGCCGTATTTGTTAAGTGTTTTGTCAATCATGCTCTTTATTTCTGTAACGGAAGTTACATCTATCTTCATTCCCAATGGGTCTGTACCGTACTCTTTTGAAAGCTCCGCTGCTACATTTTGAGCTTCAACCTGGTTCCTCCCTGTGATAACTACATTGGCTCCTTGTTCAGAATAGATAGTTGCTATTGCTCTTCCGTTTCCCTTCGTGGAACCTGTTATGACTGCAACTCTCCCATTAAGTAATTTCACTTAGTTATCACGTACCAGAAGATTAGCAACTCCAATTATTTATTATCATCATCAGTAGAATGACTGACGCTTATCAGGTGCCATGTTACGCAATAGGAAGAATTCTAACAGGAGTAAATCTAGTTATGGCTAAAATGAACAACTTCCATTTCTGTGTTATGGAATGTAGCAAATTTTAACATTAAAACTCCAGTCAATATTTAATTACATTTTTAGGGCTCTGTTGAATTCTAATCTTTATATATTAATAATCGCACTTGATCTTGTATTTCAGAAGGGTGATTTAAGAGTGACAGATGCTGTAAACAACTTCAAAAGACTATCCTGGCAATCTGAAAACTGTCTATCATGTAAATGGTTCTCGCCCTCTGATCCAATAAATGCAGACATCCTAACAAATGGAAGATGTGTGCATCCTGAGCTTCAGAAATTCAATTTGATTATCAGTGGAAGAGACTGGTGTAATTTGTTCGACGAAATTTCTCAAGAACAAATCGATCAAATGCAAGAGAAAGCGATGGAGAAGGAAGGATAATAGCGTATTTGAACTAGAACAGTTGCATGCACTTTATCAAAACCTAAGTTGGTTCTAAAGTGTTTGTAGTAGTTGTTACAGGAGTAGCGTTGAATATCTTCATACCTGTTATGCCTTTACTCCCTGCTTTATTAATTGGTCAGATTTACATTTAGGACATGCATTGATAAAGCATGTCTTGTCAACCTACTACTTTTGCTGAGAGGTAGGCACAAGTAATCCGTCTAGTTGCCTGGAGGATTCAAGGAATCTAAGTCCCTTACCTGTTGTTCGATAAGTGCCCTCATTATCGTGTGCCATCAAGTCGTTTCGGATCAACATTGCTAGATACTCTTTTAATTGTGCGTATGAAAGAAATGCTTTATACATTATCTTGGTCTTGGTAGCGCCACCGTTTGCTGCCTCTAAAATATTAGAAGCAAGTTCTGTTCTACTTCGGTAATTCGTTTTTCTCATCTATGAAACAAAGTACAATGCGACTATTTATGCAAGTCCGACAAAGTGTTGTACAACAGTGTGTCTAATCTCACTTGTCAATATTAGAACTAGCATAATCACATTGCAATCGCCAAAGCGGCAGACACTTCGCAGAAACTTCAAAGCTTATTCCTTCTGCCTAAAACTGCACTCATTAAAGAAATAGATATCGTTCTGCATCTTACCCATCAAAATTGCGTTAGTTTTATCATCTTCCAATTTTGAAGATTCTCTGCAGGATCCCTCGGCGCCCGTCCTACTATCAGTTCTTTTTTTGAAGAGTTCTAATTTAACTGCATAGAACAAGCTCTATACTTTTAGCGGAATTGCTAGTCAATATTTGTAGTCACCGATAAAATAAGAGATGTAAATGGCGCTATCGTATACCTCATGAAACCCTAGGTTAGGATGAATATCGTTGTATTCTGGTGGAGGCTTTCTCCCATTCTTTGGATCAATATATACAGTAACATACCCAAAGTTCCTGCCTTGGGTTCCAATGATTGTTACCAAGCCGCGATATACACAGAATACCGCCAGCTCAGCACTGCTTCATGTTCATCCATCCCATCCGACTACTTCAAGCCCGTAGCGACGGCCAGCTTTGTCAGTGCGAGCAATTTCTGTGGAGTCCACCGGTGGTGCGGAGCTATCTCCTACAGCCTGCATACCTGCTTCCCGGAAGAATCCTTCGATCCCGCCAGGAGTATATACGAGCAGCATCCGACCAGTGCGATCTCCGACGCAGCGAAAGCGATGTATCGTGCCTCGAGGGACGAAGGCTAACGCACCAGGTTTGGCTCTCATAATATGCTCACCATTAAGTATCTCAAAGTCGCCATCGATAACATACAGAGTTTCATCCTCATTCTTATGGATATGAGGAGGTGGCCCGTTTCCGGGTGATGCAATAGCTTCAATCATGGTGTATGCACCACCAGTCTCGGCAGCTGTGGCCCTGATTATCACCGTGTCGCCTGTGATCCAGATCTTTTCTCCTGACTCTGGCTCTAGATTAAATGGGTTAGTCATATTAGATTCATCGAAGCATGTGGTAATAAAATATAACCACCGTAAGAAGTTCTTAATTGATCTTGGTCGGTCCTAAATCCCTCAGAGGAGGCTTCATTTTAAGCCTCCAAGATTAGTCTAAAAAGAGAGATTTATAATACTTCATAATATACTGCAAATGAGTATAAGATAGCACACCTTCACGGTCGGCCCCTTGTTGTTTTGGAAGACGCGCAATCTAGAATTTATAGAACACT
>DAINRW010000187.1:0-2996 GCA_036741615.1 Nitrososphaera sp. | reverse complement strand
AAAGTAAAGGAAATGTTATTGATCCTTTCCCTGTGATACAAAAGTACGGAGCTGACACATTTCGCTTCTGGTCGGCAAGTGAGGCCAACCTTGGGTATGACTTTCGCTGCTCAGAGCAAAAGATTGCGGGCGCACAAAAATTTCTCTCAAAGTTGTGGAATATAGGCAGGTTCCTATCCTCATTTGAAGTGATAGATGAAAGACAGGCACCACAACGTCTAGAACCATCCGACAGGTGGATATTGGCAGAGCTTGACCGACTTGTCAAAGAGTGCAGACGCGGCTATGACGAGTACAACTTTTTCATTCCAGCAAATGCGATTAGAGATTTTACTTGGCATCTCTTTGCTGCCCACTATATCGAAATGGTAAAAGGGCGAGCATATACCACGATTAATAACAACAACAATAATGACGATGACGATGACAATAACAAAAATGAGGAGTACGATGGCAGAAGATCTGCACTCTACACATTACATAAGTGCTTTTCTACGATCCTGTCACTGATTGCCCCGATTATACCATTTATCGTAGAAGAGCTTTGGACAAAGATGTACTCAAGTGAATTTACCTTTCACAGACAAGCAATATTCAGAGAAGAACAGACGTTAGAAAAAGTACAAGAAGATGCTGAAATGACAAAATATACCAAGGCCCTGATCGACTTTAATTCTATGGTATGGAACAAAAAGAAAGAGACGATCTCAAAAGAAACTGGAAAGCCGCTATCACTCAAAGATCCAATACACATACCTGTACCACCTGAGCTAGATCAATTTGGGCAAGATCTAAGGTCTATGCACAACCTGACTACAAGATAATATTATGAAAGCTGTTGCATTTTTTGAACATGGACCTGCGGATGTATTGCAGTACCGAGAAGATTTTCCAGATCCTTTAGCAGGCAAGGATGAAGTTATCATTGATATCAAATACTGTGGCATAAATCATCTTGACATCTGGACTAGGCGGGGAATAGGAGCAGCTGTGGGTAAAAAGATCAAACTGCCCCATATCTGTGGATGTGATATTGTTGGAACTACTGTTAACAATGGAGAGAGAGTAATGATTTACCCCGGTGTTTTCTGTGGCAAGTGCCATTACTGTACAGGTAGTTACAATAACACATCAACAACAAGAACAAGAGAAGGGAAAAGAAGAAGAAGTAGTGCCATCGACGATAACAATAAACGCGAGAATCTCTGCAGCCAATTTGCTATCATTGGGGGCTTTAGTGACTATAATGGAGGCTATGCCGAACGCATAGCAGTGCCTAAAAAAAATGTCATCAGGTTACCTGATGGACTGAAGGATGAGATGGCAGCTACTCTGGCAGTATCATACCTTACAGCTTGGAATATGCTGCAAACAAACGGTGTCAGTAGAAAGAAAAAGATCCTTGTTTATGGGGCGTCAAGTGGAGTGGGAATGGCAACTATCCAGCTTGCAAATGCACTTGGTGCAACCGTAATAACAACCGTCTCTGGCAATTTGAAACACGATTTTGCTAAAAAGATAGGTGCACATCATATTATCGACAGAACAAGTCAAGACATCACGAATGAGGTAAAGAAAATTGTTCCCACTGGTGTTGATATTGTAATTGATCACGTAGGAGCAGAAACTTGGGCTACCAGCATTGCCGCACTTAGGCAAGGAGGCAGAATGGCAGTATGTGGCATGACGTCCGGGAATGAGGCCACAGTTCCTGTTCGGACATTCTACACCAAGCAGATAGTTATGGTCGGATCTCTATTAGGCACTCGAGCACAATTGCAAGAGTTGATAAATTTTATGATGAGAAAAAAGATCCGGCCCGTCATAGATTCCGTTTTTTCGCTGCAAGATGTAAAAGAAGCACAAAAGAAGATGGAGGCAGGCATGCATCTTGGTAAGATTTTGCTTAAGTTATAGAGAGGACTTGCCGTTTAATAGCTCGAGGGTATCGTCTGCAATATCTATTGCTGTATGTGAATCAACATTTGGCTCAAGTGTGAGAAGTAACATTTTATCCGCCATGTAAAATGTAAGTATGGACATCTTATCGCGTTCCACATAAGCGAATCTTGCCCCTCCCATCGATGCATCAAACCGCTCCCTCATTGACTTGCGCAATGCAGTCTGCGTAAGATATAATTCTTCATCAGTTTCGCTCACTATTGAGTCAATACCCTTGCGCATGCCACCCGCAATCTGAGTACCAGTACTGTCAATCACACCCGCATACCTTATGTCATCGTTCAATGTGAACACCTGCTCACAAAGCTTGTTAAGATCCGTGATTTTCTCCATGATTTTCTTTTAGAAGACAGTGTTTATTGAATTTTTAGTAAAGTCATATGGCAGACAATTTTGACCTTAATTTTTTATATAAAACAATAACAATAATCGACACCGCAAGACGGCGTCCTATGGCATATGTGTGCCTCAATCGAGTTATGGCTCGTGTCTGGCGACACACAGGGTACTTTCCCTGATGAGACCAACGCCAACCTTAGATATTTGCGCAACCGCATGGTGCAGCGCTTTGCGATAATGGTCAAGCTTCTAATAATGTCTCTAAGCATTGAAGTGTGGGTTAGGCTTTTCTAAATGGGATATTCGCCACTGGAAATTGCCCTCATATCTGTTGGAATGGTGAAAGAGAAAGTGGCTCCGATGCCAGATGGATTATTTGAGCCCCATATCTTTCCTCCGTGGGCTTCAACAATTTTCTTTGACAGATATAACCCAAGACCAGTACCGCCGTTTGACTTGCTTGCAAACTTGTCAAAGAGCCTATTTTTAATTTCGCGATCGATTCCTAATCCAGAGTCTTCGATTTTGAATATAATGGAGCTTTCGTCATGCCTTTCAATGGATATAGCGATGGTTCCCTTATCAGTGAACTTGACGGCATTATCAAGCAGGTTATGAAGCACTTGACTGATCTTGGAGCTATCGCAAAATATTGCAACTCCTCCACTTCCATAATTGGCGATCTTGTAATCTAG
>DAINRW010000186.1:0-3002 GCA_036741615.1 Nitrososphaera sp. | reverse complement strand
AGACGCCTGCACTTTCAACCTTTACAAGAACCTGATCGCTCTTTGGCTTTGGAATATTTAGGTCCTTAATTTCAAGCGGCTCCTTAGTTTTCATTATCCGCGCAGCCTTCATATAATGAAAGGGTACTTGAGGTCGTTATTAATAGTTAGCAAAAGGATTTAATTGAAATCTTCGTAGAGAATTTGTCGTGGCGGTCTTCACTCCAGTTGTCATTGTGCTTTTGGCAATTAGCATAGTTGGCGCGCTTGCGATCCCTTTTGGAGACCCACAATTTCTCGATAGGGCCATAGCACTCGAGTTGTCATTTATAACTCTAGCCATAGTTCTTCTTTTAGATGTCAGGGGTGCTGTCAAGAAACTACTACCACTTGGTAAACTTGCATTATATGCCTGTAATCCACTTGCTGTCATTGTGATAGTGGGAAAATCTCTCGCACCTCCCCATATCGAGATAATGACAACATTTTCAAAGCCATTCAATGCCCTACTGCTAATTATTGGTGGCTATATATTGCAGGCAGCGCTTATTGGCACAACCGTTATGCAGCTCGCAAGAACTCGTCTAGCCATTGTTCAAAAACAAAACAACTAGTCTGCAGCACCAAGTATATTTTCCTTTGACAGCGCCTTGTCAAGCTGCTCCTTTGACATTAGTCCTTTGCTCAGAACAAGCTCGCGAATACTCTTGTTACTTTTGAGCGACTCTTTGTAGATTTCAGCTGCCCTCAAATAACCAATGTATGGATTTAGCAGTGTGACTAGCACTGGACTTTTCTCTATATATGATTCCAACCTTTCTTTGTTTGCTTCAACGCCATCAACTAAGTTGGCTGCAAATATCGGTAAGAAGTTTTTCAACATGTCAGTCGAATCAAGTACACATTTCAACATACCCGGTAACATGACATTCAGCTCAAACTGGCCTGCTTGGGCTGCCATTGCCACTGAAACGTCATTTCCGATTATGTTGAAGCATATCATGTTGAGACATTCTGCAAGCGATGGATTGACCTTTCCGGGCATTATTGAAGAGCCAGCGTGTACAGCGGGGATCAGAATCTCTGCAAAGCCAGCTGTCGGCCCCGAAGCCATAAGTCGAATATCGTTTGCCATCTTGTTGAGATCTATGGCAAGATTGCGGAGTGCCGATGAGCAATTTGCTACATCATACTTACTTTGGAGGGAGTAAAATGCGTTCTCAGAGGGCTTCAAGTCCAATCCTGAAACTTGTGACAGGTCTCGAATGACAAGCTGTCTGTAGCCTTTTGGTGTATTGGCACCAGTACCCACGGCGGTTCCTCCAAGGCCAATAAAACCTAGTCCGTCCATAGCCTGAGCAAGTCTTGCCCTTGCCTGTTTAAGTGAATAAGCATACTGTTCGAACTCGGCGCCAAGTGTAACGGGAATTGCATCCATAAGATGGGTCCGGCCGATCTTGATGAGACCGGCAAATTCCTCAGCCTTTCTTTGCAAAGAACCAATCAATTTATCAAGTGAAGCAATCGTCTCCGCTGCATTTAGCATGATAGCGATGTGCATTGCAGTTGGAAAGGTATCATTGCTTGACTGCGACATGTTAACATGGTCATTTGGGCTGATGATTTCATATTCGCCTTTTGTTTTACCAAGGATCTCCAGTGCCCTATTTGCAATGACCTCATTAGTATTCATGTTAAATGCAGTTCCAGCACCAGAGTTGATTGTCTCCACCACGAACTCTTCAAGA
This sequence comes from Nitrososphaera sp., assembly GCA_036741615.1. Lineage (GTDB taxonomy): Archaea > Thermoproteota > Nitrososphaeria > Nitrososphaerales > Nitrososphaeraceae > Nitrososphaera. Next base: position 1,275 of record DAINRW010000186.1, on the reverse strand, counting down.
AATCTACCAGCCAATATTTCATCACACGCCTTTACTATCGCGTTAGCCTTATTGTTATCAAGCGCCTTGAGCTCCATGTTTGCTAGCGCAGCTGAGCGCTTGATCATTACATAGGCTCTTATCAACTTGATATGGGCTTTTTGGCCGGTCACTTTATACTGGTTGATTGCACGAGCCGTAAATGGACCATAGTAGGAGCTAGACGGTACCTTCACTTCTCCAAGAGAATCTTTGTCAATCCTGAATGACATAGCTAAATGTGGAAAATACTAAAAAATCGGCTGTAATAAATTAATCGACAAAATCTGCCCACTATGTCATTAGCCTTGCCCTTGCAAGTTTCTCAATTTGAAGAGCAATAGAGGGCGGTAAGCTGGCACCATGCAGACCAAGAATATTCTGGCCTGCGATCGATGTATCCACTACTGCCACTGCAGGATAAAACCGAACTAGTCTGGCGAACTCAATCTTACCGTAACAATTGTTTTGAAAACATATCTTTTTCTCCTCTTCTCCTAGCTCGCCAAGTGAGACAAACCTATCAATTATTCCAGACCCAATAAATGCGGCCTTTTTCACAAATAGCAGTTTTGTATTTGGTAGCCAATCACGCTTTATGCTGACATATAGTATACGCTGGACATAGAGCTGTATTTCAATATCGTCTTTTTGTATCTTGAAAATGTAACTTGCAGCATCTCTATTTACCATTGCGAGAACGACCTTTTAGTGATACTTCAATGGCATACTTTTAAGAATTCTCTAACAATCCGTTTCAAAAGTGTGAGTGGTGATTCCTTTATGATATATACATAGACCATAAACTAGTTATGACCATGAAAGTGCATGCAAAAGGCACAGCAACTAATTAGAGAGGATACAATTCTTCTTTCATAGATATAGGTAAGATGAAATGCGCAATCTGACCCATAGAAGCAAAAAATCAAGAGCAATGATAAATAATCAAAAATAGCTCGTCCTATGAGGACAGCATTCCTTTTGAATTATCCTCGGATGGGCAATTAACATGCGTAATAAACAATATATTAGCACTAAAATTCTCAAGCTGCGTGCAAGTCAGCGGCAATGTACTAGTTTGTGACTCTATTGATCAAGTCGGCATCGACAGTATGAAGCGCGCAGGGCTCACGGTTCACTACAAGCCTGACATCAAGCCTGCAGAACTGATCTCTTCAGTTAAGGATTATGATGTCTTGGTGGTAAGAAGCAGAACCAAGGTCACAAAGGACATAGTCGATGCTGCTGTCCAGGCTA
>DAINRW010000185.1:0-3003 GCA_036741615.1 Nitrososphaera sp. | reverse complement strand
TTATTATTTCAACTGATTTGTTTGGATTGAGCAGGACTGTCTGACGGCATTTTGAGTCTTTAAACGCAATAGTAACCTCGCGCTCGATCCTATTGTTGTCCCTGCTAATATTTTTCACAGTTTTGGTGCCATGCCAGTACTTTGGCTCATTATCAACATCTGCAATAATATTCCAAATCCTGTCAAGGGAAGCGGATATTTCTCGACTTGTATTGATGGTTATCATTAACCTGATTGTTAATGCAATCTATTAATGTATAATAATGTTGTAACTTTTATGCAAGCTCCTATCTTGCTGAATGATGTTATGTTAGTTAGGCCATACATATTTTGGTAGTATATGTTTTGATGTACCTTCGTTTTCTTCAAGTCAAGATTACAGAGCAATATGACTCCTGCGGGATGCATATTTTACTTTTCATATACCATACCAGCGTGTGTATGCCTATTACTGCGGCAGGTCCTTTGCTTTAAAACCTACCAGATGATCAATGTATTATTTTTGACGTATGCTTATTCGTGCAGTCTTGTCAGGATTGAGTTTATCCCAAAAAGCGCCAAAAATAACTCCAAGCAGACCCCAGAATATGCTAAGCGTGACTGCGCTTGCTACTCTAAAGCCGATCACCAGATCCAGTGGAGCGTTTATTGGATCAGGGCTTGAAGGCATTGCCAGATATGCTCCTGCAATTATGACAGCATACGCTGCTGGGATTATTACCTTCCGGGAATTCAAAGATCCCATCTTATGGTACAAGTATGCTAGCCCAAGTGCACTAAATCCCGATATAGCCAAAAATGCAATATATAGAGTTTGTCGGTAATAGATCGTCTCAGGATCTCCTACTGTAGGAGGATTCGCAGGATACTTGAAGGAAGGTATCAAAAATAACACGAACCACATGATCCCGGCAATGATGAGTGCCTTTTTCTTGTTGTTGGACCCAGGAATTGAGTTGTGTGTATACGCAAAGACTATTCCAAATAATGATCCTATCGACAATCCCAGAGTGGTGCCAGCAACTATTTCTCCTCCTTTCTGCCAAAACCGATAAGCAGCAAATTCGTCTGGGTTGATTACTTGACCGCTTTGAACGGTATTCTGCATTTCAAGTTCGATTGCATGCTCGATATACGGCTCGACTGTAACTTGGTTCACGACACCAAGAATAGTTCCAGCAATCGCTCCAGCAAGAAGAGTAATAGCAATAAAAACAACAGCTTTCATAAAGGACCAAGGAGGTTAGTGGCACGGAAATCCTGCTGCATGCCTCATGTCATGATAGAACTCATGGGCCCAGTTTGTACCCGGCTCGCCTCCGCTGCCATCAGCTGGCACAGTGAAGCCAAAGATTTCACCTTGGTCGAATCCGACTGTAAAGACTCCAAAAGCAAGCACTCCAAGAAGAATACCGACTGCAACCCTCGGAACGCCTGGAGATGTTCTTGTTAACTGGTTGCTAACTAACATATTTACCTCGATACAGAAGGCTGTTATATAAACAATCGGATAGTTTATCCAACACCTAGAAAATAAATAATGCATAGTCCTACTGTTGTCAAGCATGCACATGTATATCACAACACTTGAAAAGGTTACAAGCAGGTACGCCCCAAGTAGAGTTCTTTCATTTGATGTAGTGCATGTGTTTGCAGCTTTGCAGATGATAGGGAAGGACAACAACAGGACGAGCAGGAATGCGTTATGCTCTGGCCTATCTCTTGGCGAAGGCACAGTCAAGACGCTTGTAAAACATCTAAAGATGCAGGGACTCATTGAAACTTCAAACAGGGGCACAAAGTTAACTGTCAAAGGAAAGAGCATATGTGAAGGACTGTTATCGGCAATTCCAGCAGAAATAAGTTTGCCCAAGTGCTCTGTTGCACTTAGCAGATTCAACTATGCAGTGCTCGTCAGAGAGTTTGGATTCGCAGTAGGATTAGGCATTGAGCAAAGAGACGCAGCGATAAAGATGGGCGCAAAAGGTGCTACTACCCTACTTTTTAAGGACAACAAATTTGTCATGCCGGCAAACAATGATGATTCACTAAAGAGGGAGCGAGAAGTGCGCAGGATGCTAGTTGAAAAACTAAATCCAAGAGAAGGCGATATGATAATAATAGGTAGCGCAGATAATAACAAAAAGACTGCGGAGCTTGGTGCCAAAAATGCAGCACTACTGACAATATTTAGCCATGAGAAACACCATCGTCACCATTGAGCTTGAAGCGATATTATCCTGTCATAGATATAGAGACACTTACCACCTATTCATCCAAAGTTCCTTTGTAGCAGTTGTAGCAGAGGGCTTGCATATCAATTTTTAAAATCAACCATTTCTTTCAATCCTTATATCTTGATGGTGCACAACTTTAGCTGTTGGTTTTTACAACAATACTTGTGTGCGTGGACGGTTCAGAATCTTCAATGAAAGCTGCAGACTATGCCATAGAGATTGCAAAAAAACACAAAGCCCAGCTTATCTCATTATATGTTGTGGTATCGCAGCTTGGATACGCATATTCATCTGGTGCCTTTGGACTTGTTACACCAAATGCAATAAATGAGCTTTTAGAAAAGTCAAAGCAAGAAGCACGCAAGTGGTTTGACGAGATTGAGAAAAAAGCTACAGCTCAAGAAGTCGATGTTAAGGTAGAAATGGTAGCCAGCCCAACTTCTATAGTGCCTGCAATAGTAGACTATGCTGAGAAAAATAAAGTTGATCTTATAGTAACCGGTACGAGGGGTCGTCGCCGGTCGGGCATAGCCAAACTTCTTCTCGGCAGCGTTGCTTCAGGTGTAGTGACTTACTCTAATTGCCCTGTTATGGTGGTAAAGTAATTAATCACCACACTACTACTTTATCACTCGTCTTCCCTTTATCCTATCATTATGGGTGTTTGGCCCAGCATCATTAGGCACAGGAACTGAAGGTTTGCTTACCTTTCTAGTGGGCTTGGGTGTTTCATCCAACTCTAGATCCTTGGCTTGCTCGGTATCTA
>DAINRW010000184.1:0-3048 GCA_036741615.1 Nitrososphaera sp. | reverse complement strand
TTTATGGCAATTTCTATAGCCTTTTTTGGCCTTGGAATTGGATCCTTTGTGATACACATTCAGAAAGACAAAATTGATAACCCAAAAAAGAAATCAATCGTCGATCTACAATTCACTTTTTCATCGAGAATAGTTCAGTATGCGATTGGATATGGAATCTCCGTACCTGTATTTATCTTTCTCATTGGTTATATTCCTAGTGATACTTCTTACATCTACCTATTTTATATAATTTCTTCGATCCCTTTCTTTTTTGCTGGAGCAGGAATGGCAATAATTTTTTTGGCATTGTCTGAAAAAATTAGTAAATTGTACTTTGCGGATTTGATTGGAGCTGCCTTGGCCACAATTATTTTAGACCCAATAATGCAGTCACTTGGTGCAGGATCTGCTCTTTTATTAACATCCGTTGTCGTTGTAGGAATCTCTGCTTGCAGTTATTTTTTCCTAATTACAAGGGTTACAAGAGATCAAAAAGAAGATACAGAAACCTCATACTCTTCTTCACGCCCCCATGCAGAAGTAGACGGAAAAGAAGTCATGATAAAAGGGCAGAAGAATAGGCTAAATGTACTATCCGCAATTACTTGTTCTGGCCTAATCATATTGTTAATCGTCAATAGCACCTCCAGCACGAATATTTTTGAGATAAAGCCTGGTATGAGCAAGGGGCTGTACTATCAGCTAAACCACCCCTCTGAATATCAGCATCTATCGGAAGAGTGGAACTCTTTTTCTAGAGTGGATGTTACTCGTAGAATAGACCATCAACAAGAGAACGAGAATATTATCAGTAGCACTTCTTCAATTGCTAGCAGCGTGCAGAACAATAATACTGATGGTAGCGGTAATGATGAAAGTATCAGCAACGGTGGTACTGCTGTTGCTGCTGCTGATGCCGATAACGCCACATCTCAGGAATTGGCTTCAATAATTATTGATGCTGATGCTGCGACACCAATATATCGGTGGGATGGCTCACTAAGCGATGTCGCTTGGATACAAAATTACATGGACTATCTACCTTATGAAATGATAGATGCAAATAATACTCTTGTCATAGGTAGCGGAGGGGGCGAGGACATACTGGTGGCGCTCGCCGGTGGTGCAGACAATGTCACTGCGGTGGAATTGAACCCCCTTGTGGTCTCAGCAGTAAAACGTTTTGAAGGTCAATCTGGGAACATCTATAGCAACGATAAGGTCGAGTTGCTAATTGACGATGGGAGACGGTTTATCAGTTCTACTACCGAAAAATATGATGTAATAGTACTAAAACTTGTGGATTCATGGGCTGCACAACTCGCTGGCGGCTATGCTCTTTCTGAGAATTACCTCTATACGGTCGAAGCCTTTCAACAATACTTTCGCCATTTGGATAAAGATAACGGAGGTATGCTTGTAATGACTCGATGGAATTTTGAGCTTCCAAGGCTTATGCCATTGATCGTTGATTCACTTGTAAAGGAAACAGGAAAGAGCCGAGAATCAGTTGCAGAACACGTAATGGTGGTTGAAGATCGTCCAGGTCTCTATTTTGGACGATCAGAGGATAATCAAAACTATTATCCCGTTTTGGTTATGGTGAAATCAACTCCGTTTGTCAACGGAGAAGTCGATATGGTAAAGGAAAGGGCTGAAGGAAACCGAGCAGAAATAACTATGTTGGCTACTAACTATGTAGCAACACCATTTGATAAATTGTTCAATAATGATAACACCGTATACAATGAATACTTTTCAACTGCTGTAGCATCTAACCCGACAATCCCAACCGATGATTCACCATTTTACTTTGCAAGAGAACAGATTCCAAAACAGATGATAATTTTGCTTGTTACGGTTATGGCCATTTCCGGACTGCTGTCTGCATTGTTAATCTATCATGCTAGAAAAACAAGGGTAAGGTTCAACTCCAGATCTTCTTTTCATGTTCTTTTTGCAATATTCATCGGTGTCGGTTTTATGATTTTGGAGGTAACCTTTATTCAAAAGTTTCTGTTGTTGCTCGGAACTCCAATAATGGCTCTAACTGTAATACTGTTTTCTATTCTTTTATCCGGTGGAATAGGATCGTATGTTTCTGGCAAGATCTTCAGCAAAAGACCACATAAGTCTGTATTGGCTTCAATTCCAGTTCTTGCAGGGATTATTATTATCTACTTTATTTATTTACAACAGATAATAGAATCCAACATAACTATGGAATTGCCGTACCGGATTGCACTTACATTTGGCCTATTATTTCCTGCAGGATTTTTGATGGGATTCCAATTCCCTTCTCTTATTAAAATGGCATCATTAATTTCTATTCTAAATAAGAATGAGGCAGTATTGCAGTATGACAATTACCGCAATAACAAGAACAATAATACCACTTTGCTATGGGGCATCAATATTGTTGCATCAGTTATTGGAACAGTTCTTGCAGCCATATCTGCTATGATAGTTGGTTTCAATGGTAATTTACTGATTGGTCTTTGTATGTATTTAGGAGCAGGCACATGTGCATTATTATCATTTTACTCTATTGCGAATAGCAGAACAACTGTCCCCATTGGGGGTAACCTGTAAAAGCCCACGCAGTTAAGTGAACCTGAGAAAGAGCAAAGCAAAACACAAATCAAAATTCTTTGCATTCTTCTTTTATCTTGATCCGCGCAATTAAGGCAGAGGATATATGATTCAGGATAATCAATAACAGCTGCTCAAAGAAAAAATTAATCTATCCTCATTGCAAGATATTGGGTGGCGGGAGAAGGATTTGATAGTCTGAAAATGATTCTGCAGCAGGAAATACTAACTCTTCAGAATACTTTAAAGGAGCAGAAATACAAGAGCGGCGATGCAACGGATCGCCTTTTATCAAGGATCGCAGATAGAAATGACATTATAAGGATTAACACTCTGCGATGGGTTCTAGAAGTAATTGAAAAGTTGGAGAATCAGCACTAGTCCAACCAATCATAAGCAGACATAAATGGTTCCTTCTTTCTCTATCGACTGGTACAAAATCAGATCACCGGATTTACGCCACTCAGAACTCTG
>DAINRW010000183.1:0-3058 GCA_036741615.1 Nitrososphaera sp. | reverse complement strand
CCAAACACATCAAAATATTAGTGATACCTGGCAACCACGACCTTGGAAGAAGAGCGCTCCCACAACCTGCGATCCCAAGGATGAATTTTGGAGAGCAGTTTTACGGTCTTGAAAATTGTATAATGTTAGGTAACCCTGCTTTTATTGAACTCAATGGTGTCAAGGTTTTAATGTATCACGGTCAAGGCCTTGACGACATCATCGCAACAACACCAGGGTTAAGTTATTCTAAGCCTGCAGAAGCTATGAAAGTACTTCTGAAGGCTCGCCACCTTGCTCCAATATATGGCGAGCGCACACCCATAGCGCCAGAGCGAGAAGATATGATGGTTATTACAGAAGTCCCAGATATTTTTCACTCAGGACATGTGCATGTAGCTGATATACAGAGCTATCGTGGCACTCTTGTTGTAAATTCAGGTGCATGGCAGAGTCAGACTAAATTTCAACAGACAATGGGCATAACACCGACGCCGGGTGTGGCAGTAATAGTCAACTTAGCAACGCTTCAACCCCTTGTGTATGATTTCAATCAATAATAGTCATTTATGTCTATTATTAGCTTTAATTCTGCCCCGTTTAAAGCTAAATAAATTTATTTAATGTTACATTTTTGTAAGATCTATATTGTTTTATCATCCTTCTTTTTGCTTTTCGATCACTGTTTTTAAGAGCCAAAGCCTAATGAATTTCTTATAAAGTATGTATTTTACACATAATAATAATACTCGATGATAACAACTCCACGATTGACTATTTTAATGATGGTTGCAATGACTATACTGGGTACAAGTGGTTCAGTTGCAGCATTTACACAAGCAGCCAAAGAACAACAACAAGAAGAAGAAGAAGAAGAAGAACAACAGGTGCAGGATCAACAAGAACAAGGGGATAATCCGCCTAACCCAACATAACCTTCTTTTCTCTCATCAGGGCTTTTTTAGCAGTAAATCAATCAGCCAATCCAGTTATCTATCATATCATAAGTAGTAGCTCTTTTTAGAATAGCTTTTGTGCCTTTACCATCAAGTTTGCTGTAACGGTAGAGAATCCTCCTGCCAGAAGAGTTGAAAGCATTGCAACTTGATACGGTGGGGCTACATTTGATTGTAATAAGAGGTAGATAGATGTGAATTTGCCTATCATGTATACCACTTCAGATACGCCTAAAGCGGTCACTATTTTCTTTGCATCTTGTTTAAACCTATTTGAATCTCTCATACCTGTAACTACGTCGATATACTTCTTTCTATTATCGATATAAAAAAGACCTGTAAAAGCAATAATATATACTCCTATATCTGTAATTATAGAGAAAATAGAAACAAGAACGTTATTAGTAATACTTTGTGCAGCATACTGAACAACTATCGCATCTGTAATAATTGCAGCTATAGCTGCTATCATGATATTTTTGTTGAATAAGATAAGTTCTCGATATCTGCTGTAGAATTGTTTGAACGAATGTTGCTGCTGTCGTCTATTCTTTTGTGTGGTATGGGGACGGTTTAAGAAGTCCACCTTCATATCATTTGTAAAACCATTAATATTAATCTAGCTCAACACCAAGTTTGACAATTTTCACTTTTGAGTGTAAGAAGATGATGAGTTATTATAGCTTATCTGGAAGGATAAAGTAGCTTTGATCTATTTATCTAACATGACACACTACCACTACCCTCCCCTAAAGGTGCTAGACTAGTTATAACTATCCATCTAGAGTTTAGTTACACTAGCCACAGAACATGGTCATAATAACCCTACAGCAGATAATTGACGAAAGAATATCTTTCCTAAAAGAGCAAATTAATCCAGAGAATAAACCACAAGTGAATAAAACCTTTCAGCTCCAGATAGATCCCATTAGATCTGCTGCCGACAATCTTGAAAAGGTTGAATCAATTATTTTGCAAGAGAAGATTCTCTTAAAGAACAGCAAAGATATTCAATGAATCTGATAGGTTATTTGCAGAGCTTGATGGTTTGGAATGGCTGCAGCGACAAATAGTAAGATATTTTTGAAAACAAAAAAGCAGCAGTTGGATAAAAGACACTGTTGTAGTATATGCGGCAAGAAGCTAAAGTTCAGTGGCGGAACGACCGAAAATCCATTGGCGTGATGGCATTGTATGATAATAATACTGATGGATGAAATATACACACACAACTTTCATGCTCCTTTTACTATTATTATTTAACGCTTCCAGTATTTCAGGTTTGTAATATTACGAATAATTATTATTCTTCTTCCTCTTGCTGCTGCAGTTGACTTAGCAGCTCCTTGCCTTTATCGCTAAGATAGTTGATTTTATTATGACCACGTTTGTTCTTACCGAACCGCTTTATGTAGCCATCATCATAAGCCCTGTTAATTGCACGCATGCCATAATTGCGAGTGTGAAAGGCTTGTTCACATAACTTTCTTGTAGAGATCCCATCCTTGTCAGCTTCCTGTATAATTTTAAGTAGTCTTACCAAGCCAGCATTATCTTTTTTGCGAGGGAAGTTACTAATAGAGTGTGAGGCTTCTTTAAGTCTTGTATCATTATTATTATTATTTATTCTGGTGAACATAGAGAATATGCCCAAAATTCTTAGTGCATACAAACCTTATACTACCATCTGATTATACAGCAACAACGCCAACAAAATCTCAGCTAACTTGGTGGGGTTATCTTTAGCTTACTGTACAAATGATCAGCCTTTTCTCCTAGCGAACTACCAGGCACATCAGCAAAATCAAAAAATGGTTTTAATCTTGATGGGTATTGTCTTTGTGAATCTAGAGAGGGAAGAGTAGATATCAGAGCATTTATTGCTGCGCATTCATATAGTTTAGAGGGATTTTCTTTTTCTTCTTCACTGCTGGATGATCTCATCAAAGACAGATAATATCTTAAGAAAAGGTAGATCTAAATAAACAGACAAGACAGTCCTTTATATCAATCAATAAGGGATGCAAGATTAATATCATCTTTGAGTGCTTCTTCGACAGTAGTTAAAGGTATCATCACTTTGATCTTCTGGGACCTACCATAGCGGCCTTGATTAACTATAT
>DAINRW010000182.1:0-3070 GCA_036741615.1 Nitrososphaera sp. | reverse complement strand
TCAGCAAACTGCCACCGTATATGATAGACGCATTCAAATCGACCCTTGATGAGCTGACTTATGCAAGCCTTGCACTTTTGGTGCTTGACATTAGCGAGCCGATTGATGAAATAAGAAGAAAATTTAAGAGCTCTCGTGATGTAATAATTGAATTTGAGGTTCCAGATACAAAGATAATTTATGTTCTCAATAAGGTCGACCAGACCACTGTCGAAGACGCATTTGACAAGGCAGATCGACTTGGCATCTTGGACAGCAAACGATTGCTCATAGTGTCTGCCAAGACAGGCTATAACATTGATCATTTGAAAAATCTGATAGCATCAATACTATTTGAAACTAAAGAAGCCAGAGGTGAATGAGATATTATTAACACTGAACAGATGAGGACAAAATATGAAAATGAATATATCAGTGCTTAGGATTGGCCACAGGCTTGTGCGTGACGACAGGGTGACGACGCATGTTGCACTTGTTGCACGAGCATTTGGCGCAGATACGATATACATGACAGGTGTCCTGGACGAATCTATCAATGATACGATTGCAAAGGTATCCAAGAGATGGGGTGGCAGGTTTAGGGTAGAGGTTGTACAGGATTGGAAAAGTCTCGCAAGAGCATGGAAAAAGGAAGGGGGCAAAGTGGCTCATCTTACAATGTACGGGATCAATATTGATGACATGACTGAAAGGTTGCGCAAAGAAAGTAAAATACTGGTAATAGTTGGTGCAGAGAAAGTTCCCCAAGAAGTCTATAGCCTTGCCGATTATAATATTGCCATTGGCAACCAACCTCACTCTGAAATTTCAGCATTGGCAATTTTTCTAGACAGGATATTCACAGGTAAGCAGTTTAATAGTATATTTGCTGATGCCAATTTAAAAATAGTACCCACTGAAAAAGGAAAAAAAGTGCAAGAGAACAGATAGCAAAAAATTTTTTGATGTACCGAGTTAGAGGCCAAGAGAGTTATGTAACGCTAACCTGGCAAGTCGTCTCTTTAGCAAGAGATAATAAAATTTTACGATCACCTAGGCTGTGACAGACAGGCATATTGAAAGGCGATAATATCTGGTATATATCATCATCTCTACTGTTTCATTAGACTTACTATTGCTTTGGCAACATCCAGCTTGCCGAAGAGTAACTTAATTGCGTCATCTTTGCGCCTTTTGCGAGGGTTCAGCTCTATAATGTTTAGATTGCTGCTTACCAGAAATTCAAGATGGAGGGATTTTCTTATGATGCTTGCATTTCTTATTCCAAACTGCTTACCTACAAGACTGTCAGGGCTTGAAGGATCAAGCGAGGATAGCCGGACAACTGCTCCTACAAATGAATCAAGTAATGCAAAGAGTGGATCGGGTCTATCTTCTTTTTCTTTTATGATACCCCACTTTACTTTGCTCTTTGTCATTGAGGCCAAGTTATCAAAGCTTTTGACAAACTCGCCAAACACAGATTCCATAGTAACACTGATCATATGATCTTTTGATCTGACAAATTGCGTAGTTACCTTTTGGTCAGTAAATTCCATTTCATGGTACTTGGCATACAGCAACGGCTGGCCATATTTTACAACATAGGCTTCGCAACCATCTATTTGCGATATAAGGTGCATAAAATAATTTTTGGATGTCAGATTCTTTATAGCTGCATTCATTTTGGAGATTATCATAAGATTTAGAAGATTCCTTACAAAATCATCTGCGTAGTTAGGTAACTCTCGAAAATCATAAAGAACCTGTTCCACGACCAAGACAGTAAACTTCGTATACCTTACACATTAGAATTTTTTTCTTACACTATATGCTACAAATGTAGTATACCAATAACTGTCGATGTATAGTTGCAATTATTAAGCGTCTCGTCAAAAGTCGGATTATTGACTGAGCGGTTCATATTCGTACCTTCAGCCGACCAAGTATGTAAGAGTAACATTGGTAGATTCATGAACAAGCAGGGTATATCCAACTGGCAACAGCTAGTTGACAGAGCAAACAGCAATATCGAGTGGTATTGGAATGCAGTCAACGAAGACTTGGGCATCGAATGGTTCCAAAAATATGACAAGACCTATGACTCACGAGAAGGCGTACCTTGGACAAAATGGTTCTTAAATGGTAAATGCAATATTGTCGTCAATGCAATTGACAGACATGCGAAAAAGCAGCCAGATAAAGTTGCTTACATCTTTGCAGATGAACAAGGTTCAAGAAAAATCACTTATCGTGAGCTTGACGAGCAAGTGAGCAGACTAGCAGATGCGCTAGTAACAGCAGGTATCAAAAAGGGTGATGTCATTGCTATCTATCTTCCTATGATCCCAGAGGCGTTTTATGCGATCTTTGCATGCTCTAAGATTGGGGCTATTCATACTACAATCTTTTCAGGATTCAGCGCACATGCACTACACTCTCGGCTTGTCGATTCCAAGGCAAAGTTGCTTATCACCACTGACACAGTGAGGCGGCGGGGTAAGGATATTGATCTAGCAAGCCAGTGGCAAAAGGCAGTGCAATGCACAAATGTGTCCAGAATAGTGACCGTCAGCGGAAATTACGAAGACTTTGTCAAAAATGCTGTCAGGGCCAAGACGGAAGTGATGAATTCAGAAGACCCGCTGTTTATCTTATACACGTCTGGTACTACAGGCCATCCAAAGGGTACGCTGCAGGTGCATGGCGGCTTTACCGTTGTTGCCGCTCAGCAGACTGCATATCTTATTGACATGAACCCGGAAGACGTTTTATTCTGGTATGCAGACATAGGCTGGATAACAGGGCAGGTTTGGGTCGTATATGGAAGCTCGATAATAGGGGGGACTGCACTAGTGTATAACGATGCCCTCGACTATCCCACAACAGATGCATGGTGCAGGATGATTGAAGATCACAAGGTCAGCATCTTTGGTGCTGCCCCTACTGCAATCAGGCTCTTTATGAAAAACAATATACAGACCAGCAGATATGATTTTAAATCACTTAGAGTTTTGGCTGCAACAGGGGAACCAATAAACTCCAAAGCTTGGATTTGGTATTTTGAGAATGTAGGAAAAGGACGGTGTCC
>DAINRW010000181.1:0-3082 GCA_036741615.1 Nitrososphaera sp. | reverse complement strand
GCTATAACAGCAGTCATGATCTCATTTCAGACTGCGGGTCTAATCGTAACTGCTTTATCGATCATGATAGTAATAGGTGTAACATATTTTGTATTAAGGTACACCGATAGGATTTACAGATTAATTGGAAGGCGAGGATCGATTATAGTTACTAGGGTTTTTGCAGTGCTCATTGCAGCTATTGCTGTACAATTCATAGTAGATGGATCCAAGACACTGTTTAGCTGAGAAAAGGTTTGTTAATATATTTAGCAATTGGCTTTGAAAGCATTGACAAATCACGACAACAGTGGCGGATATAGAGAGGCAGGGATCGAACTACTATCAGAGCATGACATTTCAGTTGGCGACAGCGTCAAAATTACTACAGAGGATGGCGAGATAACCGGTCTGGTGATGCCGCGCTATGAATCTGCTAATGAAGAATATATTGTTATCAAATTAGAAAGCGGATATAATACAGGTATACATGTGGGAAAAATAAAATCGATAACAAAGTCGTCCAAAGTAACTTCCACATTAACAGTTCGCTATTACCACATTCCTGATGACAAACCTAAGCAAAATTTGCCAAAGGTTGCCTTGATAAGCACGGGCGGAACCATAGCAAGCATAATAGATTATCGCACGGGCGGCGTCCATGCAGCTCTTTCTGCTAATGATTTGTATGTTTCAGTTCCAGAGCTTGCAGATTATGCATCAATTGACCCTGAAGTTTTAATGAGCGAATATAGCGAGAACCTTAGACCAGAACACTGGACCTCGATAGCAGAAAGGATTGTGGAAAAAATCAAGACAAAAAAGTATAGAGGCATTGTAGTGTCCCATGGAACTGATACTATGCATTATACTGCTGCTGCTCTAAGCTTTGCACTCCAGAAATTGCCAGTTCCGGTGGTCCTTGTCGGTGCACAGCGCTCATCTGATAGGCCTTCATCTGACGCTGCCCTGAATTTGCTTGGTGCGACAATATTTGCAACAAAATCAGAATATGCAGGTGTCTTTGTCGCAATGCATGGTGGAACTTCAGACGACATTATTGCATGTCATAGGGGACTGAGAGTAAGAAAGAATCACACTAGCAGGCGTGATGCTTTCGAGTCAATCGACATGACTCCCGCAGCATTTGTAAGAAACAACGAAATAGAAATGCAGCATAAGGATCAAAACAAACTGGATAAAGTATTCAGCGGCAGGGCTTTTGAAGTAAAGACAAGATTTGAGAAGAGAGTCATACTGCTAAAATACTATCCTGGCTTTGAACCTACACTCATAGAACATGCAATTAATGTAGGGTACAGGGGCATAATTATTGAAGGAACGGGGCTAGGTCACGTAGGTAAGCAGTGCTTTCCCGCTCTTAAAAAGGCAGTTGACGCAGGCATTATGGTGTGTATGACATCACAATGTATCTGGGGACATGTGAGGATGACGGTCTATGATACTGGCAGGGATTTACTCGATATCGGAGTGATACCGTTATCCGATATGATTTCTGAGACAGCTACGGTCAAAGCAATGTGGGCGTTGGCAAATAGTAAAGATGTAGAAGATGCCAAAAAAATAATGCAAGAAAACCTTGCAGGAGAAATTTCAAATATCATTCCGATATCATGATAAGCAGATTAGAGTACACACGCGAAGCAACTAACTATTACACTATATCCTAAATGACATAGCCGCAAAAGATAAGAGAGCAGATTAGAAGATTGGACGCTGTTCCAAGATGCATACGCAGCATACCTTTGAACATAAAATCCATATAGGAAGATACGAGGACATAGATATTTTCAAGGCTGGCAGTTAATTCCTTCGAAGAAACAACTAAACATATTCTCGACCAAATCAAGAATATAAAACCAATTGAAATGGCTTATTGGGCTTATCCCATAATGTTGATCCGCTTCTAAGTACAAAACGACTCATAAGTACAGAGAAACTCAATGTCAAAAATCTTTAATCCGGAGGATGTAAGTAGATGAGCTTTTTAAGATGATTCGCCTGAACTGGCAAGGCTTAATACGTCTGTTAAAGGAAATCTCTAGCTAGTGGCATCTCCTCTAGATCCTGGGTCTTTGAACCTGAAGGTCGGCTTTGAAATACATCAGCAGCTGGCCACAAATAGCAAGCTGTTTTGCAATTGCCGATGTGAAGAAGCGAAAGATTATGATAGTTCGTTTGTACGTAAGCTACGACCAACTCAAAGTGAGCTTGGAGCATATGACCCAGCAGCCATGTTTGAGTTTTCAAAGATGCACATTGTCAGATATCACTCAGCCCTTGGTTCCAGCTGCCTTGTAGAGGCTGACGAGGAACCTCCACATGACGTTAGCAGAGAGGCGCTTGAAATTGCACTGATATTTTCCCTTGCGTTGCGTTCTAAGGTCATGGATGAGATCCATGTCATGCGCAAGATAGTAATAGATGGCTCAAATACTTCGGGTTTTCAACGCACGATGCTTGTTGCATCTGGCGGATATCTAGACGTTGCAGGAAAGCGAGTTGGCGTTCAAAGCATCTGTCTTGAAGAAGATGCGGCTAAGTTAATAGGAGATGAAAAGGGGGTACGCAAATTCGGCCTTGACAGATTGGGCGTGCCACTTGTAGAAATCGCACTTGAACCAGTAACGGGCAAACCCAGCGAAATTATGCAAGTTGCCCTCACATTGGGTAGACTACTTCGGGCAAGCAAGCGTGTTGCACGCGGACTTGGCAGCATCAGGCAGGACATAAACATCTCAGTGCAGAATGGTGCGGTAGTAGAGGTTAAAGGCGTACAGCAGCTCGATCAGCTGGTAAAAATAATCGAGTATGAGATGTATCGGCAATATGGCCTAATAATAATATCGCAGAAATTGAAAGAAAAGAATATTGATACCAAAAAAATAGGCGACAGAATTGATGTCTCTGACATTCTCGACAACAAATCATCTTCAAGAATTGTTAAAAAAATTCTTGAAGCAGGAGGACATGTCATAGCGATAAAGGTGCCAGGGTTTGCAGGCATGATCGGTTACGAACCCTATAATGACATTAGACTTGGAAGAGAGCTCGGCAAGCTTGTAAAATTTTATGATATAGA
>DAINRW010000180.1:0-3103 GCA_036741615.1 Nitrososphaera sp. | reverse complement strand
AAATCGTTCTCTAAAAGAATCTCTAGATTTAACTGCAAGAATATTTCCGCTCCAATTTCTTATGGATACTAACAATATCTTGTCATTTGAGGACAAAATGGCATCTACTATTTTTTCAGCTTTGTTAGGGAGGGGCACCATCTTATATATAGAGACAAAAAAGGTGTACCATTTTAATGAACTTTTATGGGTAATTATTAAAGAAGTTGCATAAAAAGGGTAGAACATAGAAGAATTACTCAAGACAAGCTTTGAACTATAGCGTAGTTTCCTAGATTAAAAGAAATGGACCAGGTTAGTGGGGTTTGAACCCACGACCTAAGCCAACACGCTTTATTTTCTCGTTCAGTCAGCTTGGATGAAAAGAAGCTTGTTGAAATCTCATCCGCTCCATCACTTAGGTGTTATTTTAGGTTTCGAGGGAATAGAACAAAAAGTAGAAGCCAGTTCAGCAAGCTGACTTTTCTAACTATGTTTGAATGTAATACAGAAGTTAAGCCCTTGCCTGGTTCTTTCATTATCAACAAATACGCCCAAAGCTGACAATAATTGTGCGTTATGACCGTCTTTCCTTTTCCTACTTATTGTCTCCCTATCAAGGAAATTCTTTTATGCATAGTCTTCTAGCTTGACACAGAGAGAGATTATGCATAGTGTTTGTAATATGAACAACTCCAAAATAACAGCAATAGCAAGTGTATTCACACTGACATTTTTCATTGTTGCTATAAGCACTAGTAATGCTGTTTATGGTCAAGTAGAAAGGACAAATTCATTCATGCAAACAGGTACCAATTTCGTAGTAGAACCCAAAGCTCCAATGGCAGTATCTCAAGATGGAAATAATGTCTACATTGTATGGTGGACAAACAAATCAGAGAATTGGGAAGTAATGTTTAGAGCATCAAATGATGGTGGTCAAACATTTGGTGATAAGATAAACCTAAGCAACTCTTCAGATACAGAATCACAAAATGCAGAGATGGTAGCTGCTGGGAACAATGTGTTTGTCTCATGGTGGGAAACAAGTCCTGAGACTGGGTCAAGTGAATCAGTGCTTAGAGTATCAAACGATGTAGGACAGACATTTGGTCCTAGGATAATGCTTGGCGTGAATGGAACAATAAGTACTGCAACTGGCAATACCACTGAGAGTACCACTACTACACCGGCAGAACAAGAAGAAGAGCAATTACTTCCCAATGAGGAGATAGTTCCTACCGAAGAAGAAACATGATAAAGTAAAGAAGAGAGAATAGTAGTCACAGCTTCACACGCTTTGTAATACTAGAACGCAGTTGCTCTTTTTCTTTTTCTTTCATTCGCTCTAATGCGGACCGACGGCAGTATCAGAATCTTTTGTCCGACAACTAGCTAAAGCAAGTTTATGAGCGATTGAATTAGACGGTTTTAAAATCGGTTTTTTCAAAGCAAAGTCGAATAGTTTTATCATAAAAAGATATAGAGGCTAAACACTGCTGTAGTAAAATAACATAGGATAATAATGTAAGTTGAGTGAGGATGTTAGAATTGTCAACCTCAATCATGATGATAAAATGCCGAGGTTGTGGTCACGAGCATCCATCAATTATCCAAATGGACATAGTTGACTTTAGAATTGCTAGGATTAATGAGAAGAGTGAACAGTGTCCTAAATGTGGAAGTGTATCGACATACAAGAAGTCAGATTATTTCTTCCTATAACAATGAAATGTTGTATGATACGGCATTGGCATTGGTGCTGAATTTGTCGGACAATTATCTAAATTGAACTTGAAACAATACCATAGATTACAGATTAATAATAGTGGACTGGGTGGATGATTTGAACCCACGACCACAGCTCAGTTTGCTAGTACTTTTCGCACGTACAAAAGAAGATAGTGTTTCTTTTTTGCATTGTCATCATGATGCTTTTTCTTACAATTATGTTTGTTCTTATCGTTATCATCATCAGGAGTTGATGTATTTGTACCCCAATCAGGTTCTCTATCACCTGCGTCATCTTCTGTCAATCTAGTCACATCACTTCCATAATCAGCATCTATATCATAGATTTCGAAATTCTCACCACCCTCCCCGTTGCTACTAAAAGCTATCTGTCCGTTTGGCCCGGGAAATGTGCCAGCCCATGCACTTTGGTTGATTTGGATTACGGAAAGACTTAGTAGTAGTATTGCCGAGGTTGCAAAAAGAAAAGCAAATCTTGTAGGGACATGGGAGAGTAATATTCCTCTTATTCTTCTACTACCAATATTTGTCGCTACTATTTTGCACCAAAAAACGGTTTATTTACTGCGGTTGTTTTTTCTATTTTCAAATTAACGTACCCAACTCCTACTACTGATGAAAGGTGAACTTGGCTCAACTTCCGGCTCTTGTTCTTCTTCTTCAAGGAACTCCACCAAGCGTGTGTAGTAGAGTAGAAATTCCCTACCCTTTTCTGTTGTCCTGTATATTACTCCATCTGGAGACACATTCTGTGCTATTAGTCTCTTTCCGATTAACTCTCCAAGATAGAGATGTACCTGCTCATAACTGAGGTTTGCCTTGTACATTATGTGGGTCTTTCTTATTCCAGAAGTGCCGAGGGCTAGCACGTCGCCCATTATCTGGATTTTTCCCCTGTTGTTTTTGCGTTCAGACGCAATCATCATTTCTATATGCCTTATAGATGGTGGGGGATAGATTAGGGGATGGTGAAACAGGTGTTTCAAGCTGCTTTGTTCCACCTATATTGAGTACTTTGTATTCTATTGCAAACTCTTAACTGGTTTGTAGAGAGAAAGAACTTTATAAGAATCCCATAATAACTTTATTTAAAAACACAGAATTATAGGTATCTCATTAAAAATTCTTTTCGTTAGCTTTTATCAAGGGCATTGCGGAGGAATTTGTACAACAATAACCTAAATCACAGTCAAACCAATTACCGTAGGTAACCAAAATGATAAAAGAAATGGACCGGGTGGGGGATTTGAACCCACGACCACAGCTCATCATCCCTCTTGGCTGCTGTCTACTTTCGAAATAAGTAGCAAGGGGAGTTTAACTTATCACATAAAAAATACATAAGGATGAATACGACGACGACAACATTTCA
>DAINRW010000179.1:0-3118 GCA_036741615.1 Nitrososphaera sp. | reverse complement strand
GCGTAAGAATACTCGACACTTCTACTATGCTTGATAATTACGCGCCGTACTGATATCACAGGTACCCTTGATTGGATGACAGGCAGGACCGTCTCGTCATCCTCGCCATCAGAGACAATTACCGCGCCGTCGGCGCGATATTTCTCAAGTATGTTTTTCACTTCAAGGCTTATCTTCTCATCAGCTTCGACACCCCTGTTGAACTTGCCAGCTACTACGGCAACCTCAGCATCGTAGCCCTTGCTCACAAGCTCTTCATATGTCTTTACTGCGCCGAAAATGGCGTTAGAGTCTGCGTCTTCTGGGTCCTCAAGTGCAAGTCTAGTACCAGCATTGATGCATGCATCACGGCCGACTATTGGTGTCTCAATGCCGCCCTTTGATCCAATGTCATTGTCTCTGTCTATGCAGAGTACCAAGATCTTGCTATAATTAGCTTCTTTGCTCGCGCTCTTTATGCTGGCGTGGTTCAAAGAATACGGCATTTTTTGTCGATAATCTTTCGATCGTTTATAGATTAATTAATGTGATCCACTTTTTAATAAGCGGAATATTGGTTTTATTAAAAGCAGGTTAGTGCACTATATCTTATAGAAGGATCTCCTGTAAGTTCGATCTACTTTTTTTAAAAGTAAAAGCTGCTTGAGCTACCGTGTTTAAACAACTATCACAGACAATATCGCTTTAAATTTACGGCTAATCATCATATATAACCCGAAATTCAGGACAAGCATACCATCATTAATTGTCAGCGATAACATACAAAATTATGTAATAGTATGTTCTAACTTATAATGAAGGTAGATCAATACTAACTATCAAATAATCAAGTGTACTGCCAAACTACCATTTGGTGTCTTGGAACATCAATTACAAATAATACTCAAAGTCAGTGCTTGAAGTTTAAACAAATAATATATAATTCACTACTTTCTTGTCGGCTTGCAGAAGGTTTGCTGAGAAATACTTTGCCAAAGTTCCTATCTAATTCTGATCTGAACTCTTTTAGCATGTCTCCCTCAAACACCTTGAATACACTGCTTCCGCCGATCCTCAATAAACGCTGTGTAAACTGCAAGGCAATTGTAGAAAGAGAGATCTGCCTTGCATGATCTATGTCCCATACCCCGCTCACATTTGGAGCCAAATCTGAGAGAACAACATCAGCCTTGCTGCCTAAAATTTCCTCTATCTTGCTTAGCATGTTGGGATCCTCTATACTCCCCTGTAGAATTATAGCATCAACGACGGGTGTAACGGGTTTAAGATCTATTCCAATGACCTTCCCTGACGGCCGTACTTCCTTCACGGCCACTTGCAACCACCCTCCGGGTGCACATCCGAGGTCAACCACCTTATCGCCCTTTTTTAGAATGTTATAAGAGCGATTGATCTGCAATAGCTTATACGCTGACCTTGCCCGGTATCCTTGATCCTTTGCCAGTCGGCGATACTGATCGCGCCGAGCGTCAACAAGTCTCATTTTTTAGAAAGCTTTGCAAGATTCAGGTTGGCATTGTCAAAAGATTTGAGGAGCCATTCTTCAATTAAATTGCAACTTGTCGGACTGTAAGAACCTTCGAGGGAGCACATATGCTCAAAAGGGCATGTCAAACAGGGTGCTTGTTCGATGCTTGTAGTGTCAACCGGCAGCTTGACTGCAAAAAGCCTATATGTCCACCGACCATTTTCTAACATTTTTTCGCGGCGAATCAATGATCGTTTTTCAAGCCGGATCGCAACACGAGAGCCATCACGGCTTGTCAGATCAAGATCCTTCCAAAGCTCTGATTGTAATATACCATCTTTGCCGTTGCTGATTATAGTGCGGAAAACTTTACCGGTGAGATCCTCAATTTGAGCTTCGTTTAATTTCAATCAACACAACCCCGGAGTAATATCATAGTAATTGTGTTGAACGGATAATTAATCCTTTTTGAGACAAATAAATTGAAAAATTAAATAAAAGTAAAGCTATGGCTGAAAAGCTGTTATAAATTAACCCATTGCTGACTTTATATTAATTGTAGAATTACTTAGCCTTATTCTTTTCACCAAAGATTCTATCAAAGTATTCTGTCGATTCTGGCACCATTTCTGCTGCCTCGCCTTCCTTGATTTGCGCAAGCCTCTTTGCAAGCTTTTTCTTGGTTTCAAGCTGCATCTGACGTGCAATCTGGATCCTTTGTGCCTGAGGTGAACCTGCACCATGCATTGACTCTGTCAGATAGCCTACTGCATTTCGTCCAAGAGTCATGTTTTCAATCAGCCTCAATATCCTCATCCTGTTCTCTGTTGAGACACCTTTTCTACCCTTCAGGTATTTTTCAAGTAGCGGTCCAGTATCAGGATTGCGAAACTCCTTCTCAGATGGCATCGTCACCATAAGTCCGCCTGCAATGTCCTGTGCAAGTCTACCTATTTCATATGGAAACCGTGTAACGTTGTGCTTACAGACATTTGCCAGCATGTCATCATTCTGCCAGTTGCCCGCTGATGTTTTGTGTGCTTGGTACGAAGATGCAATGCCTGCAGCAAATATTGTCTCATTGAGGTGTGTCATTTCAACCAGCTTGTCTTTGATGTGTGAGGCGTTTGCCACACCATTGTAGTCCGCAATGGCTGTAGCGGCTCCAATCAGGACATCGCCAAGACCGGTCTTGCACACATAGCTTCGGCGATGATAGCAGGTAAAGCGTTCGACCAACATCGAGGCAAACTCATACTCGCCATCCATGAATATTAGGTGATTGGGAATGAAAACTTCCTTGAAGATTATCATAGCCTCTTGGCCGGAATACATGGCATTGCCAGCATCAATGTTGCCTCCCTCCATACTCCTTGTATCAGAGGACTGTCTGCCGTAGATATAGGTGATACCAGGAGCATCAACAGGGATTGCTCCAATAATTGCATAGTCTTTATCTTCAGACTTTAATCTCATTGTCGGCATGACTACTACCCAATGGGAGTTAATAATGCCAGTCTGGTGAGCCTTTGCACCGCTTATGTATATGCCTTTGCTGTCGCGCTTTGTCACGTGCACAAACATATCAGGGTCTTCCTGCTGGGAAGGCGACAGGCCACGGTCACCTTTAACGTCAGTCATGGCACCAGC
>DAINRW010000178.1:0-3126 GCA_036741615.1 Nitrososphaera sp. | reverse complement strand
GCCCGTCAGTCGGTTTGTATCTGGATCTGCGCTTGTTGCTGATGCTGCTCCGCCTATCGGCTTCATTTTCCCGACTCCGCACTTAGGACAAGTCTCGAATTCTTCTTCCCTTGCCATAGGAGACAAGCTTGATTTAGTGCTATTAACTTTATGGCTCCAGTATGTCAATGTAAAATGTATATCATCATTATCGAGACTTGGATGTCTTCTGTCTGGAAGGATAAGACAGTCGTTGATCTGTTCATCTAATACTTATAATATAACATGACGCAACTCTAGCCATCTATCTTAGGAACTAATAGGAGAGATAAACTAGGAGAATACGACTAGTACGCCTGAAATCTATTCACGATTCTATGAGTCGTTTGGGGGGCTAGCATATAGAACCACAGTTGCTGCGTTTATCTAAACATACAGAGAACTGAAACAAATAGTCGTGACTACATAATTATTTCATTGCTGATCTTTAAAATCCTTCTTAACCAGAGACATCACGATATAAGTAATAGATACTATCAGATGCTATTATACGCTCGTTGTCACTACTGTATAAAAAGTACATATACGTTGGGGCAATAATACTCGCTGCAAGTGGAGGCGCTGCTATTTACCTTAACTTTCAGGGTGTCAAGTGCTTGTCAGACCTTGCGCAAATTGACAGATCAATTTTAACTGCAGAGCAATTGGAAGAAATGGAGAGGAATTGCTCCATCATCACCAATTCGTATGTCTATTCAGTATACGGGATCATCATCGGTGTTATACTAATAGTAATAGGCGTAATAAAAAGCAGGAAGAAAATGCATACTTTTTAAGACATATTTGGTTGGAGAAGATAATGGGGAGATCTAATGACTGCACAAAAGCATGAGGACTCACTTGAGAAGATTGCTGCTAATGTAAGAGGCTGTCCTCTATGCAAGCTAGCACGCACAAGGAAGAATGCTGTGCCAGGAGAAGGGCAGATTTCTGCTAAGATAATGTTCATAGGAGAGGCACCTGGTCGTAGCGAAGATGAAAAAGGCAAACCATTTGTAGGAGCCGCTGGTCGAATACTGGACGACCTGCTTAAAAAGACAGGTATTGAAAGGTCTCAGGTGTTCATCACAAATATAGTCAAGTGCAGGCCTCCGAATAACAGAGTGCCAGAAGAAGACGAGTTGATTGCCTGCAGACCATACCTTGACAGACAGATCGCACTGATCAAGCCCAAAGTGATCTGTATACTTGGTAGAACTGCATACTCTTCGATTCTAGGCGGCAGCTCAATAACTGCAAATAGAGGAAAGATAGTTGAGAGGTCAGGCCAAAAGTACTTTTCGACCTTCCACCCAGCGGCAGTTATTTACAATAAAAAACTGCTTTCTACACTGGAAGCTGATCTGAAAAAGCTGGCTGCAGAAATCAATAAAGAAGAAGAGAGCAAGGCGTCATTGGAGGATTATTTGTGATCTGTCAGAACAGCTCGTTTTACGAGCGGCCTACTGAAGTTGTGGCAAAAGACCTTCTTGGTAAGAAGCTTGTTCGCACCATAACAAATAACAAAAAGCAGAAGTTTCGATTGGCTGGTATAATAGTGGAGACAGAGGCATACGGCTACAGTGATGATCTAGCAAGTCATGCACATATTGGCCCCACAGGAAGAAACAAAGTCATGTTCGGCAATGTTGGAAGGGCTTACGTGTATTTCACCTATGGCAATCACTTTTGCTTAAATGTTACTGCAAGAAGAAGCGGCATAGAGGCAGGAGCAGTTCTGATTCGAGGTATTGAGCCAGTAGAAGGTGTTGAATTAATGAGGCAGTTCCGGCCAGTTGAGAATGTACTTTCACTTACCTCTGGCCCAGGCAAGCTCACACAAGCTCTCAATATTTCGTCAGCGCTCAATGGAACGGATATGACCAATTCTGAATCGGAGATATATATTGAGTTTGGTAAGAAACTGAAGCATATTGTAACTACGCCAAGGATCGGAATCACTCATGCAGTAGACAAAGAGTGGCGTTTCATCGATCCATCAAGTCCCTTTATTTCACGCAAATTGCAGATTAATTATAATCGTCATCAACGACTGTAGAAGATATGCTGAGTTTTATCAATAGTTATTGTTAAATCAATTTAGACAGGATACAGATTGAAGAAAGTGTACTTATTTACTTCTGAAGGTCAAAAGCAAAACTTGAAGTCAAACTCTAGGCATTGTATCAATAAATATACTTCAAAGTCGTAACCCAAAATCGAAGTAGTTGCATAATCTCATAGAAATGCAGCAAGACAACTAGTGTGCAGCTGCCTCTATAGAGACTTCATATTCCTTTTCAATCGCGTGCAGTAATTTTTTACCCGTTATTTTGCCTCTTGACTTTGCAATAGCCACAATTGAAGCACCGCCTGCACCGACTCCTTCCTTTACGAATCCCTTTGCAAATGCCTGCAATCCGGGCTTGCTCGATTCGCCCAGATGAAGATCACAAGATAAAATTGGAACTCGCTCCGAAGCCATTCTCACGAGGCTAGACAAATCAGATGACGGATCTTTTGTGACATACGTTGTAGTGCCAATATAAAGTCCATTCAGCGACCTGCCTAGACGATTCAATATCGCAACTATTGCAGCCATCTGAGTACCTCCTGCAAGCATAATCTTGCCATTTGCAGACAGCACACCGCTTGCAATGCCGGCTACAGAAGGCATCATGGGATCTCCAAAAGCAGATATAGCTTCAAACGGGGAGCTAATCACTTCAATTCCATCAGCAGTGACTCTCTTTATTGCAGAATCTACTACCTTGTTTTTCAGAGTGTGAGGATTTTCTGGCATACTGCTGCTTACCTTGAACCTGGCATCAATGCCAAGTGCTCTTAGCACGGCAAGTGCAGTTGTAGTGCCTCCGGGAATGCTCTCACCCAATACGGTTAGATCTGACATGATGGCCAGTTGTTTTCCAAGCAGCTCGCCCCGCTCAAACGCTCGCTTGACGCTTGAGATATCCATTGCATTTTCATTTACGATGTTTCTGCCTGGTTCAACTCCAAACGATACATAAGGTATCGAGGGCTTGATCTTTGCTCCTGCATCAACAACCAGAAGAGGGATCGTTGCCAATTGTAATGCAGTACGTGTAA
>DAINRW010000177.1:0-3128 GCA_036741615.1 Nitrososphaera sp. | reverse complement strand
GACCGGATATAGTTTAGAAGGCCACCAGCTATCAGAACTTCTCTCTGCCTAGGAGTCAGATCGACCTTTAGCGTAATCTTGTTCTTGTCGGCTAATGCTTCAATCATCTTATCTCCTTTCTTCAAGCTGCTGACCACATTTTCTATTGTAATTGGCTTGCCTTGAGCCAGCGTTTCAAAGTCAGAGGCATTGTGAAACTCAAATGGTATGATCCCAAAGTTGATTAGGTTTGCTTTATGAATCCGTGCAAAGGATTTTGCAATGACGCCTTTGACTCCAAGGTACATCGGTGCCAATGCAGCATGCTCTCTACTAGACCCCTGGCCATAGTTTTCGCCTCCAATAATAAAGCCACCATGTTTCTCCTTCGCTCTTTTCGCAAAGTCAGGGTCAAGCCAGTAGAACACATACTCACTTATCGCCGGCACATTGCTCCTGAGTGGCAGTATCTTTGCTCCAGCAGGCATTATAGCATCAGTGCTGATATTGTCCCCCACTCTTATCAGCACTTCACCCTGAAGCACTGACTCCATAGGCTGCCGTAGCGGAAGTGGACGTATATTAGGACCTCGTGATACCTGTATCTTGTCGGCCTGATCTGCAGGAGCTGGGGCGATGATAGATGAGTCATCGATTACAAACTTATCGGGCCAGGAAATATTGGGATACTCGCCAAGGTCACGTGGATCAGTTATCTTGCCTGTCACAGCACAAGCAACACATACTTCAGGCGAAGTCAGGTAGACCTTGTCATCTTTTGTACCGCTTCTTCCTGGCCAGTTACGGTTGAAGGATCTAATCGAAATCCAATCAGTTCCAGGTGCTGAGCCCATGCCTATGCAGCCTTGGCAACCACTTTCAAGCAATCGAGCGCCAGAAGCAATGATATGATATATTGGACCATCACGCGCTACAGTCTCCAACACTTGCTTTGAACCAGGATTAATAGCCATAGTGACATTTGAATGCACTTTCCTCCCCTTGAGTACATGAGCAACAGTCATCATTTCAACATAGCTTGAATTGGTACAGGAGCCGATGAGTACCTGATGAACATCCATTCCCTGCACGTCGCGTACCTTGTGCACAGCATCAGGTGAGCCGGGGAGAGCAATGAGTGGCTCAAGCTCACTCAGGTTTATCTCTATGTTTTCGTCATAGCTGCAGCCCGGATCTGCAGCGTAACGCTTGTAGTCATGCGCTCTTCCTTGACGAGTTAGATAGTCAAGTGTGACTTCATCTGATTCAAACAAAGATGTGGTGGCACCAAGCTCTGCGCCCATATTGCATATCGTCCCTCTTTGTGGTACTCCAAGACTCGTGATGCCTTCGCCGTAGTACTCAAAGATCTTGCCCACTCCTCCTTTGACAGACAGCCTGCGTAACATTTCAAGTATTATGTCCTTAGCAGTAACCCAGGGCCGGAGCTTGCCAGTCAACTTTACTCCAACTATCTTGGGCATTTTGGTGTAGAAGGGTGCGCCAGCCATGGCCACAGCTACATCTAGACCTCCCACTCCAATTGCCATCATGCCTGCTCCACCTGCAGTAGGAGTGTGGCTATCAGAACCTATCAGCAATCTGCCCGGTATGGAAAAGCGTTCAAGGTTTACCTGATGACAGATGCCATTGCCTGGCTTGCTATAGAAGATGCCATATTTTGAGGCAAACGTCTGGAGGAAACGGTGATCGTCGGCGTTTTCAAACCCAGTCTGTAGAATGTTGTGGTCTACATAGATGGCTGCATGTTCTGCCTTGACCCGCGGTATCCCCATGGCTTCAAATTGTAGGCATGCCATGGTGCCAGTTGCGTCTTGCATAAGAACGCGGTCTACCTTAAGGCCAATCTCCTGGCCTGGCTCGACCCTACCCTCCACAAGATGATCCGAAATTATTTTCTGAGCGAGATTTAGAGAAACCATTATCCCTGAGGTCTTTAGCGAGCAATGGATATTTAATAATATAACCTGGATGGTGCAACTGATATAGTAAAACAGGTAATCAATTTGTTATCTGCTCTTGCAAGGGCTTATTACCTAAGTGTCTCACGATGGTTATAGGTTATAGCTTTCTTCACGTTTTGAAAAAACTTGCCTTCAAGTAATGGCAGCCCGCTCATCATACTGTATCAGATTTGGTTTTAATATCAAAAATCGACAGATGTACAGAATAAAGAAACAAAAGAAGAAGGATGGCACCATCACGCTATATTCTCCGTTCCTTTTTAGCGCTACCAGCATACATAGTCAAGAAAATATTCATCCATTTCTCAGTCAATATCATATCGACAAACTAAATATCACAAGAAAATCAACATTAGTTAGATTAAGCTGGTGACTCCACCTTTCAGGTCTAATTTTTCTTGGCATCTCCGCCTTTCTTTTCATCTTTTCATATACTTTTCAACAAGTGGAAACTGTGCATGCAGGCAGTGCTACATTTGCTGAAGGAGTAATACGAGATATTTTTCAAACTATTGATGATGTTACGTTATCTGCATTATTCCCCGTCGTAATTTCGATCAATAGGATGCCACCAATGACATTTCTATGAACAAAGGCCATTCAGTCTCAATCAGAGATAACATAACACTAATTCAAAAGATAAAACAAAAAATTAGAGGAGCGTCAATTTGCACTCTTCTTTATCCTTTAATGTTGTTACTCTATCCTAAGGAGAAATAGATGCAGTGGCATTTGTAGATGTTGTAGCTGCAGTGTCGCCCGCTTCTTCTGCTCCAACTAATGGAGTGCTTTGACAACGCATGTCATCTAACGTCATACCAAAGTTGCAATTTATTTCCACGAGTTGTCCTTGTGGTGTATTATCTTCTGATTCACTAATGACCCTTCTAAGTTCACTTGTGATCCTTTCGGTTATCTGCTCAGGGCTTGCAAAGGGGTTCGGAAGAGTAGCACCAGTGTCTGCAGTACCACCAGTTGTGGTCGCAGTCATGTTACCTGCACTCACATATCCTATGGTTGGAGAGGAACTGTAGTCAGATGTGATGGTAGTTATGATTAGATCCTCTGATGTCCTTACGGCACTTCTTTCTCCTACAATTCTATAAGTAGTATCAAAGCTGCCAATACTGGACGTGCCACCAGATATGACATACGAGTTTGTAC
>DAINRW010000176.1:0-3162 GCA_036741615.1 Nitrososphaera sp. | reverse complement strand
AATATCGTGACCGCTCTATTTAACCTCAGTAGCAATTTCCTACTTAGTAGGTTAGACAGGTCTACCTAAGTAAGGTGGAACTGACTTGCTAATGCGTCTTGTGAATTTTCTAGAGGCAATATGTGTTGAAGCTGAGTCTACAAATACAGGATGACGGTTATATGGAATTTAGGCACAACTCCAATGCAATTCTATTCTAAGAAAAAAGAAAGAAAAGACGGTTAATGCTTTGAATGTTATGAATGCCTTTCTCCTTTTATTGTGGTGCCATAGTCAGTCCATACATCTGCATTAGTAGCGGATGAATTTGGAGATGTGCAGTGGTCATAACCTCAGTTGGACTTGCTTTGTTCTCAATGTTATCCCTTAGTAGTATTAGACGTGATTCGAGCTCATCAATATTTGATGTCAAGTTTCCAGTGGATGTCTGCTGTTCTTGTTGAGTCATCAAAGTAGCATTATCGGTTGTGGCCGCATTACCAGTTTCACTTGATGTTTCATTTGCGCCTAGACTAAGCGGTCTAAGTCTCTCAGTAAACAACTGTAAGATAGTATTGTTTGAGATATACTGTGCACTTTGGTAAGTTGCTTGGTCTACTACATTCGTAGTCATGTTGCTAATTGAAGAAGTAGTAGAGTTTGCCTCCATGGCTATGTTGTCGTTTGTATTATTTGCAGACATTTGCATCTGTTCATCGCCCATCGCCATTACCGTATTATTGTTGTCAGCATGACCCATTTCCATCCCTTCCATACCAGCTATATTGGACATATTTGTTAGATCGAAGGAACCAGTTGCGTTTCCGTAATCACTTAATACAGTATTTACCAAGTCTGCAAGAACCATTGCCCATGTTGTTGCATTATTCTGCTGCTCGCTTTCAATACGAACGGTTACGGCCTCTGCTAAAAGATCATCGAGTGTCATAACTGTCTCATTTACACTCTGTATTCTATCTTGAGGTATCTGCCCTTGCGGTGTTGAGGTCAATGATGTCACATTTCCTTCTAACTGCTCTAGGCCAGTTTCTAGACTATCTGCAATTCTGGTATTTACCTCCCTAATTTCATCAAGAGTAGAATTGTTTAAAAGACTCGAGGCTTTTTCGGCATGGGTTTGGGCTAGTGTTACATTGTTATTTTCCAGATTCATAGATACTAATGCCATCTCTGCTCTGATCTGTTCTACTAGTGAAAGGAAATCTGCACTTTCACTAGTTGAGAAAGTGTGAGCATATGCTGGGGAGAGGCTTGCTGAAAATATAAAAGAGCCAGCAAGGGTAAACACCACCAAAACAAATCTCATATAGCGTGGCATAAAAGAGGTTTTCTGCGTCCTCATGATTCTTGCTAATCCAGCGTATCTAATAATGGTTGTAGTACAAAAACCGAAGCAGGTTGCGCTCTAGGGTAAGTATAGGCGAATCGTGCCACTAGTTTCCTTCTGGTTGTATAGAGAACGAGAAGATGAAGATGAAGATGAAGAAGAACTTCAAATTATATTGACTATAGTCGGTCAAAAATATAGAGCATTCGACGAATGCTCCAATCAGTTTTTATCCAAAACTTTTCTTGTACTAATCATGATAATCGGCGATAGGAGAAAATATCTCCGGTTGCTAGCAATAGGCTCTGCAATAATATCCGCAGGCACATTGATTGCAATCTATGGAGGAGGTTCTGTGGCCCTTGCAAGCCACAGTTTCGAAGCTGGCGTACAAGGTGGCAATATACCTGACAACACTCACATTAGACTAGATGAATTGACGCTTCCCCCCACAGGAGTCCTACCTGTTTATGATGCAAGCCCTAACTTTGTTTCAGGACACTTCTTAATGAGGACTCCGTGCGATCCTGAAACCCATGTTCCTCAGGTAACAGTACTCGCAGGACACATAGACGAAAGTGCCGAGGGTACCTTTGTAGACAAAGTACCATTATACTATATTGATCATGCATCAACAGCAGGTAGCTGCGTGTTCCATGCACACATTCCAGACCCACTAAACGGGGGTGCACCAAAGGTTACTGATATTGCATTGATCAATCTGTCAACACAAGATATGACATTCAATCCAGGAGACGTTGTAGACATCAATGTACAGCGGGTGCTTGGCAACATCGGCGAATCCCCATATACAGAGATGCAGCTTCCAGGTAACCTAACTCAAGGAAATCCTGTATTTGACCTCAATGACGACAATCCAGAAAATGATGGTCTTGGGTTCCACGCCGAGCATGTGGACGGAGGTGAATAATAATATGAACATGAACAAGAAGAAGAAGAAGAATAATAATAAAAGTAATAGTATTTGGACAGAAAGCAGAGGGAGAAAGACAATGCGAAGGAGTGCAATACCCCTAGCAGCATTTGTAACTACGCTTGCAATCGTATTGTCATCTCCCACAACAATGCAACCTGCCTTTGCCCATGCAGATACCATCCTGTCGGTAAACATCGAGGATGATGAAGAGCAACAACAGGGAGGGGGCATAGTAGTAGTTGTCGGTCATACTAATGAGCCTGCATATGGAGCAAAACCCGGCATCCATGATGGTCTACATGGACTTGAAGTAACAATAAGTGACAACGCAACAGGGCTTCCAATTGGGGACGCACAGCTCAGGGCGGACAAATATTACTTTGCTGATTTGGAGTCATTTAACAGTGCAACATCTGTAGAGGATGCTGACGAAATAGAGGAAGGAATTGATGTAGGAGAAGTCTTCGGTGAAACTGGAAGTTACCTAGCGAGACAGGTAGTAGCAGACGGCATATATGGATATAGGCTCTATGGCAATATCTCTTACTTTGGAACTGCCAATGTTACAATAGACAGCACGATATTCTGCTCAGCATCTGATGAAGAGGAAGGAGGAGATACTACAAAGTTCAACAGTCCTGGCTGGTCTGGTAGTTTTGGATGCCCACAGGATATTGACACAATCGCTTTCCCAACAAATAACACAGCACTTACAGGACTAGGCTAAGCTGTTAATGATCAGAAATAAGCGCTGTAGGCTAATATCCTCCTCAAGAATAGGAGACAACCACCTTCGCGGAGAAGATATCACCACACATCCAAGTGCATAGTTACAACACTTGAGTAGCATCATAGAGGGAGAATTGGCTAAAATGGACAAGTCGTATGGTGGTGTGCC
>DAINRW010000175.1:0-3188 GCA_036741615.1 Nitrososphaera sp. | reverse complement strand
AGACATTCTATGCAAGAGGTTAATGCACCTGGGCACTATTAGACCTTGACTTTGAATCTTCTTGTTTTAATACTAGAGAACCATTGAACTTGCTACCATCATACTGTCATATCATTTCTTAGGATACTCTTCATTCTTTCCCAACGCTTGCGTATCTGACTAAACTTATCTACTAATTGTTCCGCCAAAACCTAAAAGCTAGGATCTACGCGTGACATCTTGGTAGAACCCTTATAAAAGAACTGATAAGGGAGCGGGTTCGTCGAGCTGTGAAGAAGTGGTATCGTCACTTCAAAAAGAAAATTCTTGCTAGTCTCCTTGAAATAAGAGAAGCTAAAAAGGTTTCTGAGAAGCAGAGCACGAGGTTCCAAGAGAAAAGCCTTCAGAAAAGAGTGGATAGCCTATATTCAGAAACAAAACGTCCTAACCTTGACAAATGTCTTATATTCAAGTTAAGGAAAACGATAGGCGCTTGAAAGGACTCCTCATAATTTTGATGGCATCATTATTTTCAGTTATCTATTGCGGACAGGCTTATGCGACCACTAATAATCAAATTTTGATTAATGAAGTTGAACTAAATCCTGCAGGCACCGACACCGGTACGGAAAAGGTAGAACTCTATAATCCATCGAATACAGGTATCGATATCAGCGGTTGGACAATTAGCTCAACTGCAGGTAGAACTGCTACTGTAGTGATATACGAAGGAACGACCATCCCTCCTAAAGGCTACCTGATAGTTGGAAGAGATTCACAACAACAGTGGCTCGATAATACAGGTGAAGGCATCGATTTAAGAAATAATTTAGGAATACGGATAGATTCTGTTGGTCCTTTTTCTGATCAAGACAATGATGAATCGACTTGGCAGCGATCGTCGGATGGACAAGACAATTGGGCCTTCTCAACAAGCAATACTCTAGGTAGTGCTAACTTCGGTAGTTTAGTCTTCGATCCAGGGTCGCCTTCGCTGAATACATCTGAACGTCCGATACCACGACCAGAACCATCGCCTTCAGCAAATTCAAGCATGGAGATCACTCCCGAAATTCAACCAAGTCAAAATCTAACTATGTCCTTTATTGATGTAGGACAAGGAGATTCAATCCTTGTTATTCTTCCCAACACAAAGACATTGCTCATAGATGGAGGGGAGCGCCAAAGCTCTGGCAAAGTACTATCAACCTTGCAAGAGTATGGCTTGAGCTATATTGATGTTATAGTAGCGACACATCCTCATGCCGATCATATTGGCGGGCTGATTGATGTTATCAACACTGTAAATGTCGGACAGGTGCTGGACTCTGGTCAAATGCATACTACGCAGACCTTTGAGGATCTTCTAGACTCTATTTACAACAAGCAAATTCCGTTAAGATCAGTTAGTGAAGGCGAATCGATTAACCTCGATCCGACAGTCAAAATCGATGTTTTAAACCCACCTGCGAGTATACCTGATGGTGCAAACAATGAAGGCGAATTTAATGATAATTCTGTTGTTCTAAAACTCACCTATGGTAATTTTTCTGCATTGTTGACTGGCGATATGGAAGAAAGAAATGAGGCAAGACTGGTCTTCAATAATGCAACAATACTTGATGCTGATGTCTTGAAAGCTGGCCACCATGGCAGTCGCACATCGAGCAGCACTGCCTTTCTGAATGCTGTAACTCCAGAAGTTGTAATTATCTCCCTAGCTGCAGGAAATAACTACGGCCACCCACATCAGGAGGCTTTGGATAGGATTTCAGCTTCTGGGGCTCAATATCTGCTCAGGACGGATATTGATGGCACAATCACCTTGACTTCAGATGGCAGTAGCGACACATATTCAATTTTAACTGAAAAGTGTGGGAAAACTGTTGACATTTTCGAATTTCAGACGCTATGTCTATCCCTACAATAGTGTTAATCTTGATTATTGCATATATGCACAGGGGCTAGATATACAGCATGGTAAAAAAAGTGATCCAGGCAAGCCTTGACCGAATTGAAGGAGATCTTGCTGTAGTTTATGCTGACGATGGCGACAACACCCATCACAGGTTTGATGTACCTGTGAAGTTGGTAAAGGATGCTAAACCGGGAATGCGCCTGCAACTGCATATCGAAAATAATCAGATTAAGCGCATAGAGATTGATAGAGAGGCGACGGAGGAAGCAAGAGACAGAATTCGCAAGAAATATGAAATGCTACGGCGAGGCCGCCATTTGAAAAAGTAATAATAGCATAAGAGAACTTGAGGAGAAAGGAAAAGCAAAAGATTCTTGATTAATGGCTCTTGAAGATACTGAGAATATCAGGTGCATCTCCTGTGCTGCTTTTCTCAAAACCTCTATTTTAGCCTCTTAGCCATATTGATACGTGAGTCAACTACTTTAATCTGCTCTTTGAGCAACTTCTTGTGCCCTGTCAACAAATTCACTTGTTGTGAATAAGGCCGCTTTCTTATTTCTGTGATAAGACTTTCAAATGTCCTTGCTAGACCTTCTACAGAATCTCCAAGAGCAGCAATGTCCTGTGCATCTTTCTTTGCTGCAATTGTTGCCAGATTGATATCTCTTGTAGCGACCTCTTTTGCTTTTTCTGTAGATTTCCTCATGGCTTTATCCATTGAAAGGTGAACTGAGTCGTATAATGCATCGCCTGCATTTCTTACCCTTGTGGTAAGGTCCGTTTCTTTGTATCTCATCAAACTAAAGTTGTTATTGGTGGCGATGCCACCGCTAACAGTAGTAGTAGTAGTAGTGTTGTTGTTATTATTTCTCTTGATTGTAGGCTCAACTGCATTTACTTGATGCGTAGGTGCGTGAACGGTTGAGACCTCAATTTGGATATCTTGCTCGGAAACATTCGCGCCTAATCCCTTCTCCTCATGTTTCTTTGAGAATGGATATTGTCGCTTCTGCTCAAACATATTTTAGAATTACTATCACTTAGTCTTTTATCTCTGCAAGGTAAGGATTCTTTGGTAGTTTGTAATAATAGATAACCTCCAGATTGCCATAAGTCTATGCTGTAGGGAGACGACTCCGATATTGACATTATTGTAGAAAATAAGATACAGAATAATTGAGATCCTGTTTTTATACCATAGTCAGAGGTTAACCTGTTTATCTCACACTTTTCATTTTTGATTCGTCATTCTTTCTTACTTTCTTTCTTTCATTATCGTTACCGTCTT
>DAINRW010000174.1:0-3199 GCA_036741615.1 Nitrososphaera sp. | reverse complement strand
CAAACTCGGCTGTTGACCATCCTACTCATGCTCCGTCACCTCCTTCTGACCTAAACGCCTCACAATCATGGTCAGATGGAACGAAGGGCGACCAACCGGTGCTTTCTATGAACGGCATAACGTGCAGATTTAACGAGGTCATAGCCAACAACGACGTGCACTTCGATCTTTTTAGAGGTGAAATCCACGGTCTTCTTGGAGAGAATGGCGCCGGAAAGACAACTTTGATGAGTGTACTCTATGGGTTGTACAAACCGGAAGCGGGAGAAATTATTGTGAAGGGAAAAAGGGTTGACATAAAATCTCCACTAGATGCCATAGGCCTTGGAATAGCAATGGTTCATCAGCATTTCCTATTGACACCTAGCCATACAGTTACGGAGAACATTATTGTTGGGCTAAAGCCTCCTGGGAGATCTATTCTCTTGAAGACGGCGGAGGCAGAAAAAAGGATTTTGGAATTGTCCAAAAGGTACGGTCTTAAGATCGACCCGAAAGCGATTGTAGGTGACCTATCTGTGGGCGAACAACAACGGGTAGAGATAATAAAAGCACTCTACCGGGACATCGATATTCTAATTCTCGATGAGCCTACTTCAATGCTTACCCCTGTTGAAGAAAAGGCGCTGTTTTCGACATTATCTGCAATGGTAAAGGCTGGGCTTTCGATAATATTCATCACACACAAATTAAAAGAAGTCATGGAGGCAAGTACACGTGTAACGGTCCTAAGAGGCGGAAAAGCTATTGGTACAGTGATGACTGCACAGACAACCGAAACAGAACTTGCAAAATTAATGATAGGAAGATCACTGACTCATGGCACAGGCGATCGGCTAGAAGAGGTTCATGTAGGAATTCAGAAATCATCTAATGCTAAAGCCTCTGCGGGACTTGCCACAGCACTGGAACTCAAAAATGTATTTGCATTGAATAACTCTGGAGTGCAAGCGCTTAAGGACTTGTCACTAACAGTGTCAAAGGGTGAGATATTGGGAATCGCTGGCGTCGATGGCAATGGTCAAAGCGAAATGGCAGAGATTGTTTCAGGTTTGAGAAAGCTTCAGGGTGGACAGGTAATAATTGATGGACGCGACATAACAGGAATGTCACCTAAGCAAATCAGAGAATGGGGACTAGCATACATACCTGAAGATCGGCTCAATACGGGCCTTATTCTAGAGTACTCTATTGCTGAAAACTTAATCCTAGACAGGTGGTATAGCAGGCCGTACTCAAGCAAGATATTCTTAAACAAACACGAAATGAAAAGGTTTGCAGAGGAGATAGTTAAAAATTTTGACGTGAGAACTCCCAGTTTGGATATTAAAGTACGATATCTATCAGGTGGTAACTTGCAAAAAATCGTACTTGGAAGAGAATTGTCAAAGGAACGTAAGTTGCTTATCGCTCACAATCCTACACGAGGATTGGACGTTGGTGCTGCAGAATATGTCCACAAACAACTTATTCAACAAAGAGACTCAGGAGTAGGGGTTTTGCTGTTGTCATTAGATCTGGATGAAATTCTTCTAGTAAGCGATAGGATAGCAGTGATATACGCTGGTAAGATAATGGGAGTATTCGAAAGGGCAACAGTAGACGTCGATAAAATAGGCCCGTTAATGGGAGGCTATGTAGCGGAGGCAGGTCAATAAAATAATGAATATTGCATATGACAATTTTCGACAGTGGGGTGACAAGCTGGATTGACTACAACCCTTGTCCTAGGAAAGAGAATAAGTTTCAAGCATATCGTCCCGTTCCTTTCTGGGGGGCTAGCCTTCCTTGTCGGAGGAATTATACTCTACGCGGCTGGTGTGGATCCCTTGGAGGCATACGCTTTACTCATTAAAGGATCACTTGGAACTACTCGTGTGGTTGCAGATACCCTTGTAAAGACTATATCGCTGCTCATTGCGGGACTTGCTGTAGCTGTCGCATTTAAATGCAAATTATGGAATATCGGCGCTGAAGGCCAACTCTACATGGGTGCGCTGGGTGGGCTTTTGGTTGGGATTGCGGTAGTGGGTATGATTCCTGTAGCGTCTGTTATTATCGTTTTGATCGCGGGTATTGCTTTTGGAGCTATGTTTAGTCTTGTGCCAGCAATACTTAAGGTCAAATTGGGCGTGAACGAAATAATTGTAACCGTTCTTCTCAATTTCGTGGCTCTTCTTTTCATTTCGTATCTACTTCATGGGCCGATCAAGGCACCAGGGTTTTTGCCTTACAGTCCTGATATCTTTCCTGAGTCAGAGCTGCCAATTTTGGTAGACCGTACCAGATTGCACGCAGGACTCATAGTAGCGGCCATGGCTGCCATTTTTGTCCATTTTCTATGGAAAAGTAAGGTTGGATTTGAACTGAAGAGCGTGGGGATGAATATATCAGCTGCACGTTATGCAGGTATGAACATAACGAAGAGCATTCTGATTACAATGGCCATCAGCGGAGGATTGGCTGGGTTGACTGGAGCAGTACTTTTGTCTGGAGTACAGCACAGGCTCATTGAGGGTATCTCTCCTGGTTACGGTTTCATTGCGGTGATTATTGCACTATTGGGAAGAGAGAATGCTTTAGGGGTATGTCTTGTTGCTTTTTTCTTTGCAGTCTTGCTGCAAGGATCCGAGGTCATGTATAGGACTTTAGGAATCCCTGTTGCCTTCGCTCAAACGCTGCAGGCCTTGGTTTTAGTTTTCGTCCTAATTGGTGAGATATTTACCAGAATTCATCTTCCAAAAAGGATCAAGAGAGTCGATGAAGACATATTAAAGAACGGTGGGAAGAAGATCGGTGCGCCTGCGGAAAGAGGGAAATTGGAGTGAATTAACAAATTGGTAGAAATGATTGATTTTATTGTCGGAATAGTTGCTTCAGGTATTCGTATGAGTACACCTTCGCTCTTCGCTGCACTTGGTGAAAATATAGCGGAACGTTCAGGTGTCCTCAATCTAGGCGTTGAAGGAATGATGCTAATCGGTGCATTTGCCGGCTTTATTGGAACGTTTGTCACCGGAAATATTATCATTGGAATATTGGTTGCTCTTGCCGGCCCTATGGTTATGGCAGCCCTTATGGCTTTTCTGAGTGTAAGTTTACGCACGAACCAGTTGGTTGCTGGTTTAGCTATCTGGCTCTTAGGGGTAGGCCTTGCTGCACTTCTATACCGATTGACTTTCGGTGTAGTTACGGTGGC
>DAINRW010000173.1:0-3240 GCA_036741615.1 Nitrososphaera sp. | reverse complement strand
AGTTTAGTCCTTTTATATCGGCCTCAGAAAGGGCGCTAGTGAACCTTTCAATATATACAATCTCGCATTTTCTTAGGACTTCTAGTGCGGCGATGGATAAACCACGATACCCATTGATTCCAGTTCCGACAAACCATAACATATATGCAGCACGGAGGAAGCTGTCGCTATATATTGCTCCTGTTTTCTTTCTTTCTAAGATGATGTAAACGCGAAAGGTGAAAAAGAGCTCTTTTATACACCTCTATGCTTGCCACGTACTCATCAATACTCACGCGTTCATCAGGGGTATGAGATGCGTGGGCATCACCAGGTCCATATGTAATAACGGGTACCCTGAAGCTGTGTCCAAGCACGTTCATATCACCCGTGCCAGTTTTCCGCAAAAGCAGAGGTCGCTTGTTTCGCACATCTAGGACGGCAAGCAGAAGAGCTCTGACAAGAGGTGATGTGTGATCAGCTTCGAAGGGCTCTGTTTGGTCCTCTATTCTATAGGTTGCCTTGATGCCTTTTTTTGTAGAAACTCTTGTAATGACATCATCTATAATGCGTAACACATTACCACATGTTGTTATTGTAGGGACCCTGATGTCAATCGTTATCTTACACTTTTGAGGCGTGACATTGTGGCTTGAGCCGCCTGTTATTTCCGTGAGGCTGCAACTTATGGATTTGGCTTTATTTTCTGCTGTGCCGACGCGGACTACCTCTGACTTGATCTCCTTCCAAAAGTCATACATTTCCTCGATGGAGTTCTTGGCTAGCCAAGGTGCGCTTGCATGGGCACTTTCGCCTACGTCGCATGTAAGCCGTAATGCGAGCCTTCCTTTGTAAGCAATGGTAATGTTGTCGATTCCAGATGGTTCGCCAAAGACCGCATAATGGACTCCTATTTTGCTTTTGACTAACTGCTTAACGCCTATAGCATTCCCTTCTTCATCTACTACACCTGCAAAAATGACAGTACCGCTTTGTTTTGGAAACTCCGACGCTGCTAAGAGCATAGCTAACAAAGGAGATTTTGCGTCAGAAGCACCTCGGCCGTAGATGTAGCCATCCTCTATCCTAACTGGCACTTGCCCGGGAACAGTGTCCATATGGCCGCACAGCAGAATAGTTGGCTCACCAGTTCCTTTAGTGGCAATAATGTTACCAACGTTATCGATATTGACCTGCTCAAACCCAAGCTCGTTGACACATCTGTCCTTTATCATGTTGGCCAACGCAGCCTCTGATCTGGATGGAGTATAGAGCTCAAGTGCCTCTCTTAATAGTTCTATAGCATAACTTGGTGACACCAATTCGCTAACTACTTTCCTTCATCAAGGGCGTAATCAATCATTAGTCCAGGAATATCAACTCCAGTAATCCGGACGGTATTTTTAAATTCAGTAGTATTGTTAACTTCGTGTACCACTAGACCCTCGCTATTGCTCTCCATCAAGTCGACACCAACTATTTGACCATTCAGCGCATTTGAGGCTTTGAGGCAGATATCCTCCAGCTCGTTTGTTACAGGGCACATTTCAGCATGACCACCAAGCGCCATATTGGTCTTCCACTCACCTATCCCAGAGTAGCGATATATTGCAGCTACCACTTTATCGCCTATCACTATTGCTCGGATATCACGGGGTGGACGCTTGACAAATTCTTCAAAATAATATACTTGATACAGGGGAAACATGTGCTCTCTATCTTCTATTACTGCTTTTGCTGCATCCTTGTCTCGTAATAGTGCGATGAGCCTGCCCCAGCTTCCTACTGTTGGTTTGATTACTGCAGGATAACCAATCTTATCAAGTATTTCGATTGCAGATTCATCTGAAAATGCTGCCACCGCTTTTGGTGTCCTTATCCCAGCCTTTTCAAGCTCCATATGAGCATACATCTTATTGCCACACATTATTGCAGCGTGTAATGGGTTTATGACTCGGGCGCCAAGGCCTTGAAGAACTGCAGTAGAATGGACGCTTTTGAAGTAGCTAATACTCCGCTGGAGTACCACCTGCCTCTGGTATTTTGAATTCTTATCATTCAAGTTAACTGCAAGGTTCTTGCAGTTTACGTTTTCGATCATGACGCCTTTCTTTCTGCCAGCTTCGTACAGAGCCTTTTCCTCCCATCGGATACTGTCATATAGCAAGATAAGCGATTTGTTGGAAAGAGTTGATGCAGCTGATGAGGACAACGATAGATTGGTTTGTTCTTGGTGTTGTTGTTCTTGTTCTTGGTGTTCCTGGTGTTCCCTCACTGACCCCAGTCCTCACCGACAACTTGAGCCGGTTTTATTCCAAGGCCATCCGATGACTTTACAAGCTCATAGCTCGCACCACAGTCAGGACAGGTTACGATTTCTCCCTCTATTGAATCAGAAGGTACCTTGATCTCTGCATCACATTCTGGACACTTTACCATGTTTCCTAATCTACTCCCTTGTTGGACTTACCTTTACTGCTGCATCATTAAGTATCTTTCTCTCCAGTCTGTCGTCGAGGTATAGCTCAAGTATGTCACCCATCCTAAGCTCTTTTAGACCGGAAGCTAGAGTTTCCGCTTCCTCCTTGCCTGTTTTAAGTCCGAGCAATGACAGAAGATAGGCTGCACCATTCTTGCCTGCAAGCTCTCCAAAGACGATTTTTCGCCTATTCCCAACTGTCCTTGGCTCAATTATTTCGTATGCAGATGGATTCCGTAGTATCGCAGCAAGATGAGTACCGGCCTTGTGTTTGTACGCACTATCACCTACTATAGGCTTTGATTCAGGGATCAGGAGGTTAACGTATTCAGCGATGGTCTTTGACAGATCCCTTAACATATGTAATCTTAGTTCGTTGTTTGATTTGTAAATGAGAGTTAATGCTAGTGCTGCCTCTGCTAAGCTTGGAATTCCTGTGCGCTCACCATAGCCATCTATAGTAGTATGAATCTGATTAGCACCAGCTTCACACCCAGCTAATGCATTTGCAAGTGCTAGACCAACATCGTTGTGACAGTGTACATCAATAGATGTCTTGGTTGTGTCGATGTTGTCATATACCATTTTTACTAAATTATACATTCCGCGCGGCCGCATAATACCTACGGTGTCAGGTATGCTTATCCTTTCGATACCGCGTTTATTCATCTCTTTACACATCTCTACGAGAAAATCTGGCTCTGTCCTGCTAGCATCTTCCATTGTAAATCTTGCCTTCATCCCATGTGCTTTGATATAGTCTGCAACTTCTAACGCTCTTA
>DAINRW010000172.1:0-3244 GCA_036741615.1 Nitrososphaera sp. | reverse complement strand
GGTCCAGCCCATCCACCGAGGAACAAAACGACAAACAGCGCAGCCAGAGAATATAACTTGATGTATGTTCCTAGCTGTATAAGTCCATATATCATGCCAGATGTCTCGGTTAGCCAGCCAGCCACAATCTCGGCCTCCGCCTCGGGCAGATCAAATGGTACTCTCTCAAGCTCTGCAAGCGACGAAATATAGAATACAAAGGCGCTTATCGGCAGGAATAGGATGAACCAATAGGACTGAATCTGTGATTCGACAACATCTGTGAGGTTGAGCGTGCCAGATAATAAGACCACAGAAAGCGCCGAGAGTATGAATGGGATCTCAAAGGCAATCATCTGGTGCAGAGCCCTAAGCCCACCGATGAATGGATACTTGCTGTTGCTGGCCCACGAGAAAAGTAAGGCGATGAGTGGAAAGAAACCAAGGATTGCAAAAACCGCCAACAACCCTACATCAATATCTGCGACAACCCATCCAGGTGCTGCGGGTATAAGGGCAACGACTGCGGCAGCAGTTGCAACAAATGCTATGGGTGCAGCCCAAAAGATTATTTTGTCGGCACCAGAGGGAACGATTATTTCCTTGGATAACAGCTTCAACCCATCGGCCAGTAGCTGTAGTATACCCTCAATTTTGCCGGCATAAAGCGGCCCAACTCTGAGTTGCATCTTGGCTAAAAACTTGCGCTCTATGAATATTGTTGCTGCGGCAATAAGCGCGCCGTAAGTAAATCCAGGAAAGACAGCGACCTTGAAGAGCGTACTGTCAAGCAGCGTCTCAATGACTGGGACCATGCTCTGAGGATATATTATAGATGTAAGAAAGAGATAGGGTGTTAAAACTTCGCCGTCAATTTCCGGCAGTGGAACATAAAAAAGGACAATAAAAATGAGTGGCAGTCCTACGAGTGTTACTATGACTATTATCCAAAATACAAGCCAGAGAAGGCTGCCTGCAAATTCTCCAAAACGAAAGGTTTCAGGAAATGACGCCATATGTTATCGGTCCGCCTCCACTGGCCAATAATTGAGTGCCCAATACACAGCTGGCATGTCTGCAAGTCTTTGTCCAACGAGAAGATGTGGTAAGGCAAGTATGTTTCGGAACGAACCTACGGATATCTTCACCCTATAAGGTTTGGGTGTGCCATCACTTACAATATAATATCCAAGTGCTCCTCTGCCGGACTCGACGCGACGATAAGCTTCACCAGGTGGCCCTTTTGGATTTGGCTGGAGCTTGGCGCGGACTTCTCCTGAAGCTGGTATTTTATCCAGTAGTTGCTCAAGGATATAGCATGATTCCTGCATATCAAGTAAGGGGACATAAGCCCTTGCAAAGCAGTCTCCTGTCTTCATATACTGGACCTTGAAGTCGATTTCGTTATAGATGTCATATGGTTCAGCCTTGCGTACATCAAATGGCACATTAGATGCCCGTAGAACCGAGCCTGTTACACCCAGCTTGATAGCATCTTCCTTCGAGAGCACGGCAACGCCCTCAGTCCTCTGTCTAAAAAGCGGATTATTATAGAAAATGTCCTCATATTCCTTGAAGCGCTTCTGTAGGTATTTTATCTGACCCAGACATCTATCCTTGAATCCTTCGGGTATGTCGTTTCTGACCCCGCCGGGGATGTTAAAGGCGTGTGTCACTCTAGCGCCTGTGAGTGCTTCAAGAAGATCGATCAAGAGCTCTCTGTCGCCAGTTGGCCACATGAACATTGTAGAGTGACCAAGAAATATGCCATAGATTGCAAGCCAATAAAGGGTATAGACTTGGCGATTAAGCTCAGAAGCTATTGCCCTGATGTACTGACCACGCCGGGGTACTTCGATTCCTATAAGGTCTTCAATTGCAAGACTATACGAATAGTTAATGTTTGCAGAATCATGAATCACTGGCCTCTCAAGATGAGGTATATTTTGTA
Source organism: Nitrososphaera sp. (assembly GCA_036741615.1). Taxonomy (GTDB): domain Archaea; phylum Thermoproteota; class Nitrososphaeria; order Nitrososphaerales; family Nitrososphaeraceae; genus Nitrososphaera. The sequence continues at coordinate 1,314 of DAINRW010000172.1, read as the reverse complement.
TGACGTTTCTATATTCGCACATCTTTTCCTCTCCCCGGTGGACGTAGCCAGGATCTGGATCGCAGAAGACGATATAGTCGCCATCAACTTTGATAACAAAGCGGAAGTGGCCTGAGCCTGGATGTTGTGGGCCAACACTGAGTGTCATCAGCCTCTCCTCTTCTGACTCTTTTACTATCTGAAGTCCTAGCCTCTTTGATTCTTCAAACTTTTCTTCAATGCTTGTCATGTTGCCGTTTATTCTACCTCCCCTTTATCTTGAAGTCTTTCCTAAGCGGCGGAATATCTGCCCAGTCTTCTGGCAACAGGAACCGCTCGTTTCTTGGGTGACCTTCAAAGTATACGCCCAGCATTTCATAGCATTCCCTTTCGTGATATTCCACACTCTTGAAGACGTTAATTAATGTTGGGAGACGCGCATCATCTCTGTCAGTTCTAGTTGTAAGCCAAAGTATGTGGCCAGCAAGATCCTGACGAGTGTAAGATCCTAAATGATATATGACTTCAATTTGATTGTCCTTTGGATAATCTGTACCTGCAACAGACTCTGCGTGATCGAACCCTAAACTGTCGCGCACAAAGTTCGCCACCCCTACAATGTCCTGTGGGTCAACTTGTATCTTTATCCTAAGTGGTTTAATAAAAAGTACTTTGACTGTGTCACCAAACTTGTTGTTTATCTGATCCACAAGCCCCTTCTCGAAAGCTGGAGGCTCAGGCTGTGTTTTAGCCGGTGGAGCTGCTGCGTTTCCCTTGGAACCCGCACTAGGAGCAGAGGAAGATGTCGTAGCTGGAGGTTGTGATGGCTTTGCTGGACTTTGCTTAGATTGGGTGGAAGCAGAAGGAGAAGAAGCAGGAGGCGGTGAAGAAGGTTTTGGTGATTGTGGTTGTTCAGTGGTAGAATCAATAACAGTGGAAGAGTCCTTTGGTTGACTGCTGGCTCCCACTTTGTTTGGCTCTTCCTTATTATTAGTGCTCATGCTGTTATCTTATCTTGGATCTTTTGATCTTTTCTTGCAGAAGCATGCAGCCTTGAATAAGTGTTTCAGGCCTCGGAGGACAACCAGGAACATAAACGTCTACTGGAACAATGCCATCTACACCTGGCAGCACATTATAGGAGTCAATGTAAAGCCCACCTGTAATTGCGCAAGCGCCCATAGCGATGACGTATTTTGGCTCAGGCATTTGATCATAAACCATTCTCAAACGAGGGGCCATCTTCCTTGTAACTGTCCCCTGCACCACTATAAGATCACACTGGCGCAGCGAGCCAAAGGCTTCGATAATTCCAAACCTTTCGACATCGTATCT
>DAINRW010000171.1:0-3260 GCA_036741615.1 Nitrososphaera sp. | reverse complement strand
AGATCATACAGGACTTTAACATAACTTACGGAACGGCTGCATGGATATTCAGCGCATACTTAATTGTGGCTGCTGTAATGACGCCAGTCGCAGGTAGGCTGTCTGATCTTTACGGCAAGAAGAAAATACTGCTCATATTACTTACTATATACATAGCTGGGCTCACTGCTGGAGGATTTGCAGATAACATATCATTTCTGCTCGCAACCAGGATAATTCAAGGCGTCGGTTTAGCAGCAGTCCCTGCAGCTTTCAGCCTTCTTAGAGACACATTTCCTCCAGCCAAACTTGCAATAGCCGTGGGTGTGTTTGGATCCGCATACTCCGCTGGTTCAGTAGTAGGCCTCTTGGCCGGAGCTAGCATTATTCAAAACTTTGGATGGCATGCTACTTTCTTAGCTATAGTTCCATTTTCTGCATTAGTGACGTTCATGATTGCCAAATTCGTAAAAGAAAACAACAAAGAGCAGCAGAATCAATTCATTACTGCTAAGGCTCTAAAGACAACAACCTCAAACAACAAAAAGCGAGCATCATCACATTTAATAGACATCAAAGGCGTCCTAGCTCTTTCTGCTACTATAACCTCATTTCTGATAGCACTGACACTTATACAGACAGGCGTAAGCTCTGAAAATCTCCTGCAGATCGCAGCTGCATTCATAGCATCAGCAATTTCATTGTCTATCTTTGTTATCCTAGAGAGAAGGACCATACAGCCATTCCTTGACTTAAGGTTGCTAAAACATAAGATCCTTCTACCGTCGTACATCTTACTGGTAGCCACCGGGATTACAATGTTCATGATATATCCAACCATAGTACAGCTGGTTAGAAGCCCAGTACCGCTAGGATTTGGAGGAGATTCAGTAGATGCTGCAAATGTTCAGCTGCCCTTCATGATAATGTTCTTGATATTTTCAAGTATCACCCCATTTATCATAAATAGAATTGGAAGCATAAAACCAACCATCGTTGGTGCAATAATCAGCCTGATTGGTGCACTTGGATTGCTGATGTTCCATTCCTCAGAGTTTACAGTATCTGTAAACCTAGCAGTAATTGCCTCCGGTCTATCCCTTACAGTTACTGCAATATGGAACTTGGTCGTGTCGGGATCGCCAAAAGAGTTCACAGGTATATCAGTAGGAGTTGGCGCTCTATTGTTGTTTATAGGAATGGCAATAGGACCGGCATTGGCAGGAGTGTATATGGGGAATCACGAGACAGTGGAAGGAATTGGAGGGTCATACCCATCACCTGGATCATACAATCTAGTATTCCTTACGGCAATACTGCTGTCTGCAGTCTCCCTTGGATTTGCGTTGATGCTAATAAGAAGAAGAAGAACAACAGTTACTGGTAACTACTCTTCGGCTCCGCTTTAAGCCATGTCAATAGTTACCCTTGCACTACACACCCAGATGCCCGCCAAGCACAGTTCCATTTGTTGTATCAATACAGTTAGGAAAAACAGGTGATACATACCTGAGAGAATGATCCATATGTTGGGCGCATGTTGAGGTGGGCCTGTCTTTCCTATAATATGGAAATGTACTGACAGGGTTCTGTCAAGCCTGCTTCATGTTATTTTTCCTCTTTAATCTGTTTGCGGCGGGCCAGTTCGGCCTCAGTAGGGGTCTCAAGGGCAAATGACCCTGTTTTGACTTCACCTGTGCGGCCGTACGTGGCAACGATAACGCCACTTGGTGAAATCTCGCTTTCAAGAATTTTGTATCCAACAGGAATTGTGCCCTCTGCAAACAATCGCTTGCCAACGCCAAGAGTGATAGGAAATATCTTTAGCCAGAGCTCATCAACCAAGTCATGTTTCAAAAGTGTCTGAATAAGATCACCGCTGCCATGAACTTGTATTTCGGGCCCACCTTGATTCTTTAGTTTCTTGACCTCCTTTACAAGATCTCCCTTGATGAGTTCGGAATTGCTCCACTCAAGCTTTGTCAGTGTCTTTGTGGCTACATATTTCCTCGCATTGTTAATTCCGGCAGCAATTGGGTCTTCATTAGTATTCACATATGGCCAGTGCGCTGCCCATATCTCGTACGTCTTTCTGCCAAGCAATAAATCAAAACTTTTGCTCATCTGCTTCACCATCACCTTGCCAAGAAAGTTATCAAAGTATCCCGCAACCCATCCGCCGTGCCTGAACCCGCCAGTGGGATCTTCTTCAGGGCCCCCTGGAGCCTGCATCACACCGTCAAGGGTTATGAAAGACACAACATTTAGTTTTCTCATATTTTAGTTCCCCTTTTCTAAAATTTCTGTTACTCTATATCTGACTATCTTTTTCACTAGGTCATAGGAGATCGGCTTATCCAAAGGGAATTGGACAGAACCTTTTTCTTGTTTAAAGGGAGCCAATTCCTTTTTGAACGCTTCAATGCCAGAGGGTGTTGGATAAAATCCAATATGGTTTTTCCAAGCGCCGAAATATACTAAACCTCTGCCGTTGAGCCTAAACGCAGGTATCCCATAGCTAATTGCCTCTTCGGCCTTCGGTGCTGATTCCCTTATTGTGGACCTAATTTTTTCTAAAACATCTTGAACCTCTTTTGGAAATGTGGCAATGTATTCATCAATCGTTTTCAATTGCTTTTTTGATTTTGTCACGAATTAATTCACCACCTACCCTAGCCTTCCTGTTCTTATTAAGAATCTATTCAGCAGGGTTTTGTTGAAACCAATCCATACCAATCCTCCAGTAAAACCTCCTGCAAACAGAATTTGGGTGGTTTAACAATAATTAACAATAATGGTTTATTGTCTTGTTGTTTGTCGTCGTTGAGGTAATGTCGTTCACTCGACAAATATTTCTTACATCTCTTTCTTGTCTCCTATATCTTAATGGAGTAAATCCACCTGTTATCCTACTCTTTCCTTCTGTGATTAAGCCCTCAAACTGTTTGAAAAGTGGAGTTATACTTTCGTCTTGCATCATTTTTGGAAAGACATCCTCAACATGTTAGCGGTCTCTAAAGTAATTTAATTCCACCCAAAGTTCTTCCTGATCATCTTCTGGGATAGAAAGAGTCTTCGCAATGCTTTCTACACCATCCATGGTTTCGCTATTGTTGAGTTGGAAAAACTCCATTCTTCCTCCTTGTTCTCAAACCATGGCACGACAATTTTGTTAGCTGCACAATGGCATCATGATTATTCTTCGGATTTGATTTATTCATCTTGAATTGATTTTAGATAAACCAAATTTCACAAGATACATTTCTTCCTTAAATCCAGTG
>DAINRW010000170.1:0-3284 GCA_036741615.1 Nitrososphaera sp. | reverse complement strand
ATCTCTCTTATCGATAACTTTTTGAATTCAAATTGTGAATCGTCTACTCTAAATCCCCCTCGAGTACCTTCGTCAATTATATCATCTGATCTATCACAGTCGCTACCAGCAACCTGCCAGTTGCCATCGTCTACATACTCTGTTGCTTTCTGCCAGTTGTTCGTCTCATCTCCATCATCCACCCATAGCTCTAGTTTGACGTCCCCGCCATCCAGGTTGTAGGCAATCATCTTGATGCCTACCCATCTATCATTAAGATCTCCTACTACACCCTGTCGTACTTCAGTTCTATCCGTATAGCCGCCATGATGGAATAGCTTTTTCTTAAAATAAGCATCACCGGTCGCACTAAGCATTCCATAGTAACCATAGGCACCGCATCCACCGTTATCATTGTATGTCGGTCCCTGTCTTGCAATTAAGGTGAACTGATCGTTTCCCTCATGAAGCTTAAAGTAACCTGTCATCTCAACATTCTTCCATTCGCCGTCTGGAGAATCTGCGTGGAGCCTTACTCCATGTTTTTCGGTGCCTGTCTCTGCGTCCAACGCAAATGAATCTGAACCTTCTTCTTCTAACTCTATATCATTAGCTGATGTCATTAAGAAATTGTCGTCTGCTTCTGGCTGTTCATTATTTAAGAACCAGACCGGGCCCCCGTCTGTAGTGGGATAAAGTTGCTCTATTCCGAATTTGTCTGGATCTGCAAACACAATTTGTGTAAACGTGGTTAGCAATGGAACGGACAGCAACATTACAACCATTCCTGCCAGAAGAAGCCTGTTAGAGAAATCTGAGGGAAATAACAATGATCGCATCGCAGCGCAACCATGAGATATCCTATTTTAAGTCTTGCGGAGGCTTTTTCAGAACTGTATAATGCAAGTTGGAGACGCACGATGCTACAATAATTGATTTCAGAAGTTCCACTCTTTATTACGCATAGTTAATCGCGCCGAAGAAACATTCTTTCAAGAGGACAACGGCATCTTGATAATGCCATGAGCATTTGCCTTTAGATGACACTAACGTTCTAGCATGGAGACTGAGGAATCACTTAGACATATTATCGAGCGTACCCGTAGTAAATTACTCTCCATTAACGTCTCTTAAACTGTCTCTGTAACACCAACGCATTTATGGGATACAAGAGTAACAACGAGGAGCAAAATAGTAAATGAACTTTTCCATATTATTGGATGTTGTCGGGCTCGAACAAAAGCACTTAGACTCTGGCTTAGTGCCAAACATCGCCAAGGTTACTGAAAATGGGGAGGTAGCAAAACTTGAACCTACATTTCCTGCAGTGACATCGACTGTTCAGTCCAGTATACTCTCAGGCAAATATCCTAGGGAGCACGGGATAATCGCAAATGGATTGTATGACAGGAGCACTTTCAACGTCTCGTTCTGGGAGCAATCCAGCTCGCTTGTCCAGACTCAAAGAATATGGGATAGCGTCAAGCAAGAAAATACTAAGAAAACTGCTGTGCTCTTTTGGCAAAACACTATGTATGCGAATTCAGACATTGTGGTGACACCACGGCCAATACATCAAGATGATAAAATGGTTATGTGGTGTTATTCTAGGCCTGTTGGCTATTACGAGAAATTGAAGGAGAAGTTTGGTGAGTTCAACCTTGCAAGCTACTGGGGACCACTTGCATCACCTAAGTCAAGCGAATGGATAGCAAATGCTGCTGAATATACTTTAGAAAGCGAGAGACCTAATTTTCTTTTTGTTTACATTCCGCATGTAGATTACTCTGCACAGAGGTTTGGGAAAGGAGGGGCACAAGTCCGAGATGATCTGAAAAAGGCTGATGAAATAGTTGGCAGACTTGTGCAAAAGGTAACGACTCTCGGAATACGGGACGAAACACAATTTGTTATTTTATCAGAATATGCATTTAACGATGTCAACGGTGCAGTACCTCTGAACCTTGTTCTTCGAGACGCTGGATTGCTATCCATTCGTACCATTCAGGAAAAAGAGTATCTTGATTTTGAATACAGCAAGGCGTTTGCGATGGTCGACCATCAGGTAGCTCACATATACATTAAGAAAGGCTACGAAAAAGAGACGAGGTCGCTGTTGGAGACTACTTCGGGAGTAGACATGATATTGGATAGCAACGGGAAGAAGGATTTAAGAATAGACCATGAACGTAGTGGTGAGCTGATCGCTGTCGCTTCAGAAGACAAATGGTTTAGTTACTATTGGTGGTATGACGAAGGAAAGGCACCGGACTTTGCTCGCAAGGTGGATATACACAGAAAGCCAGGATATGACCCTGTTGAATTGTTTATCGACCCAAAAACAAAATCTATTCCCTTTGATACAAGCTTGGTCAAAGGATCACATGGAAGGCCCGTTAACTTACAAAGAGATGAAGGACATGCATTCTATGGTTCAAGCAAGAAGCATGGCATTGTATCTGAATCAGGTTCCGCAAAATGCGTTGACATAATCAAATGCCTTGTTGATGCGCAATGAAGTATGCCATCACACTTGCGTCTTTTAGAAATATAGAGCCGATAGAAGATACATTGGCTACTCTGGCAAGACAGGGTTATGAGGCAATGGAAATGTTTGGAGAGCCCAGCGAAATAGATGCAAAGAAATTGCTTGATTCACTCAATTCCTATGGATTACCTATCTGTGGCGTGACTGGCATGTGGGGCTCGATAAGTAGCAGTGGTTGGAAACGCAGACTTTTGAGCAGTGATCCTGCTATAGTGCAAGCTTCTGAACAATATGTTATTGATTGTCTTCACTTGTGCAACATTCTTGGAGGCCACGAGATGAATGTTTGTCTTTTTGCTGACGATACACGAGGTGTTGACAGGACTCACAGGATTATTCCTGCAAATGAAAAGGATGTCTTTGCAGCGAAGGCTGTTCCAATATTGAATCGTCTTAGTAGAAAAGCTTCAGATTATGGAATCGAGCTACTACTTGAGCCTCTTAATCGCTATAGCACTCCATATTGCGCTAGTGCAAAAGATGCTCTTGCGATAGCGAACCAGGTGGACTCGCTAGGCATATTGCTTGACACATTTCACATGAACATTGAAGAAGATTCTTTTAAAGCCGCAATTGAAAGCTCCAGTAAGTTCTTGCGGCACCTCCATTTCGCTGACAACAATCGTAAAATGCCAGGATTTGCTCACATTGATTTTTCATCGATTGTAGAAAGTCTAAACGAAATCGGCTACGATGCATATCTCAGCTTTGAACCTAACATATCTGATAAAAATTATCAGCATGCGACTAAATTTGG
>DAINRW010000169.1:0-3304 GCA_036741615.1 Nitrososphaera sp. | reverse complement strand
TCTTGATTGCTATCTTCAATTGACGCACAATGTAAAAGCTGAACCTGTCAACCTCGTCGTCCGACTTGATTACTTCCTCTGCAAGTTCGAGATTATTCTCTCTCAGAGCAAGCAGTGTATCACGATACATTGACTTGGCGATAAGTAACATTCGTTTGAATGCTGTATCGACAGACAAGTCAAGTAGATTGATAAGAACTTGCAATGTAATGCCTGTAGCTGAGTCTGCAATGATCTCTGTACCCATGAGGACGCGCCTAATGCTGTTCTTGATGACTTCTCTCTGTTCCACAAGTAGCCTGTCCTCTTTGGGAACAACATTGATCACGTTAAAGCCAAGAAAATAGAGAGCAATCAGCTTGCGCGCAATAAAATACGGGTTGTGATCTCTGCCGACTTCAATTGTTGCCTCCCTTTGCTCTTTGATAGGTCTCTTTGATGCAGGTGCTATTTGGAGTGTAGAATTGCCCTGTCTTAAAATTACGATGTGGTCTCCCTGCTTCAAGCCTAAATCCTGTATCCATTTTTTTGGCAAAGAGACAATGTAAGAAGAGCCCCCCGTATACTGTAATTTTCTAGTCTCCTCTCTTTGTGAGAGGCCTTTCTCATTCTCCTGCTCTTCGCTCTGCATATTTTCCATTCAAATACATTCTTTCTAGCGTCTATATATTTGTATTCTAGATCTATATAGATGACCAAAAAATAAGTGCATTTATGTAGTGTATCTTTAAAATATGTGTATACAGTTGAATCCGCTGCCGATCGATACAAGAGAAAAAGTGTGCAGGCACGTCGATGCGATATTCGGAGCAGGGGTCTCAGACGCTCTACCTGATGATATTCAATTCATCTTTTCAAGGCGTACAGGCAGGATAAAGAACTTTAGTATAGATGGCAGACTGGCTATAACATTACGGACCGACGGAGGACTTGCACTTACCATTCTGGGTGCCCAGTATCTGCTTGAGAATAGTAAGCAGTTCTGGGAGAATTGCGTTAAGCCTATGCAGGAGGCCGTGCCATTTGTAAGTGAAGGTCGGTCGCTCTTTTGCAAACACGTCGAGTGGTGTGGTTCAAATATCAAAGTTGGGTCAGATGTCGCAATCATCAATGGAAATGGTAGTAATGGCGGCAATGATACAAGAGTAATAGCTGTGGGTGTTGCAATATTGCACTCGAAACTGATGAAGCAATATCGCAAAGGCGTGGCCGTAAAGGTTAGACAAGGAATAAAAGGTAGAACAGAGCAATCGAGGCACAGTATATGATGCGCGGCAATCGTGAAATGAGGCGCATGCTTGATAAGATGGGCCTTGACATGAAGACGATGGATAATGTAGAAGAGGTAATTATCAAGACTGACACAAAAGAGCTTTATCTCATCAAGCCGCAGGTAATAGAAATGAAAGGCAAAGACAGCACTATCTTTCAAGTTATTGCATCAGACATTGAAGAAAAACAACGAGAGGTCCCTACATTTAAGGAAGAAGATGTTATGCTTGTTATGCAACAGGCTAATGTTTCTAGAGAAAAGGCATTACAGGCCTTGACTGAGAGCAAGGGAGACATGGCGCAGGCTATCCTTAGCCTTGCCACGTAGCACTTAGTTTTAATATCCCTCTTTACTACTTTTGATTTCAGACCTTGGCAAAGGGAAAGACGACTCATACTGACATTCCACCACCAACTTCACATTCTGCAGTTGAGACTATTGTTAGCGCTTTGTCCGAACTTGAAAATGACATTGACGGAATGTACGGTCGCGTCGAGGAAATGAAGAGGCGAATAATTACCCACTCTGATGAAGAAATTGAGAAGCTAAAACAACAGATAATCACCATTGCAAACCATGAAGCCCAGCAAATAGTGGACACCGCCAGAGCGGAGGCCGAGGCTGAGTCTGAAGAAATAGGGGAAGTTGGAAGAGCAAACCTAGCTAACATTAGGAAGAACATTAAAGCATCATTTGATACAACCGTTGATAGTATAGTTCACGCAGTTCTAAGTAATGCTGCTACTCTACCACTTGCTACACAAAATGTAGAAAAAAAATCACAATCATCATCTGCTGTTCCTCAGTCAACCAAGATTCGGAAATATACATCAGACGGCAAACCCCTAAGCTAATCCATAAGCTTTAAAAGCGTTTATTGTTTAAACTCAGGTTGATGAAACGCCCCTGATTGAGGAGGAGCTTTCATATCACAAGATCACAGTGGCAACTGTTCGTGGCCGTCCCTACTATAATATAACATGTGCACTAAGGCTAATGGAGCTACAGTTTGACTCATTATCGCCAGAGGAAGCTGCAGTATCAAATGCTAGAGTCATTATTACTACCCAAGATGAAGCTGGTATTGTAAACAAGAAAGGAATCGTCATGATTGATACCGAACTTGAAAAGTATCCTGCAATTGCCAAGGCAAAAATCCTGCGGAGCATTATGGGCGAACGGGTAATAGACGATCAACTGATCATAGGAATAGATCCAGGCAGCAGGATCGGGATATCTGCTATCTATCTGCATCATGAGATCTCAAGTGCAGTTATCGAATCTTCTCTTCAGGACGCAATTAACCACGTTGCGGCTATACTTGGCGGCATAGAGTCAAGAAAAAAAGTTGTGAAAATAGGTGATGGCAACATCTCTATGGCAATGCAGATCGCCCATAAGCTAAAAATGAAATTCAAAGATAGTGTTAGCATTGAGATAGTAGATGAACATGGAACGTCATTACCTCAATACGCTGATGCTAACAGACGAGGGATCCGGGACAAATCATCAGCAAGGGTAATAGCATTTAGGAGCGGAAAGAGCTTTACACTAAAATAGAGTTTTATTTCATCCTCCTTTTTTCAACTAGAGTGAATACACTTTGCTAATTTTAAAGTCTTACAGAGAAAATAAATTGTTTGAGATGGATCATTAGAAAAAAATTTTGCCACGAAAGTTTAGTTTAGTTCCAACTTGAATTCTGATTAGAAGGCAGAGACCCTGGTTTGGCTAACAGTGGATGCGACCTAAAAAAGTATTTGAATTTAATTATGAATGTGACTACTGGTCTTTGATAGTAAGTGTCCCACATTGAAATATTGTTTGATATTTTCTTCATCTTCTTCCTTTTTGAAATCTAATCTTGTATCTGTTCTTGTTTGTTATTTTATGCACCTGTGGACTGGCGTAAAAGATGCGGTCACCGGGATTCGAACCCGGGTTATAGGCTTGGGAAGCCCATGTCATAACCAAACTAGACCATGACCGCACCTAGTAATAGGCGGATTGCCAAGGATATTAAGCCTTGTT
>DAINRW010000168.1:0-3331 GCA_036741615.1 Nitrososphaera sp. | reverse complement strand
ATCTTGCAAAAAGATATACATGTAGGCATTGTGGATGGAATTCCATTTTGCAATGAATGTAGATCAAATGATTGCGCACATGTTGGATTTGCAGTTTGTGCTGAACAACTAAACTTGCGATCAAAACTAGAGTGACTGATATCAAGGTGAGCTTTGGACAATTACTCTACGTCCATGTATACTTTGGCAACCTTTTAGCTATTTTGCTGTCTGATAGAAAAAATAGTGTGTATCATGCTTTTCCTGTAGTATCGGTGGTGGCAGTAGTCTTATCTTCATCTCCTAGTATCTTCCATCGCTCTGCAAGCTTGAATCCAAACTTGATTACATAAGGAGACATGAATGTAGTAATGATTGTCATTGCTCCAATCATTGGGAGTAGAAATGCACTTGTTACCCCTGTAGCAGCACCTGCCTGAGCAGTTACTAAAGCAAGCTCGCCACCAGAAGAGGATAACCCAAAACCAGCCCTGGCTGAAGTTAGCTTGTCAAATCCTTGAGCTCTTGCTGAACTCCAGACCGTGAAGAATTTTCCTGCGTAAGAAACTCCTACAAGAACCAATGCTGGCACTATGAATGTCGGAAGCAGGCTGATATCCATCAGTGCACCGATAGATATGAAGAAAAGCGCAGCAAACATGTCTCTGAGTGGAGTAGCTAGCACAACAGAAACAGAGTGCATCTTTGACTCTGCCACCAAAACGCCTGCAAAGAATGCCCCAGCCGCGACCGATATTCCAAGCTCAAATGCAATAAAGGCCATACCAAATGCCACTCCTAGCAATGCAAGTATAAGGACGTCATAGCTGTTCATTCTTCCAATAAGGTCAATGAACTTTGGAACAGTTCTTGCACCCAAGAATATCGTGCCGCCTATAAATGCCAAGACCAAGCCCACAGATATTCCAATCTCGATAAAAGATAAGGTTCCAGTTGAAGCAACAGATTGCAGTACTGCTAACATTGAGATGATAATGATATCTTCAATTATTGCAACGCCTAGAATCAAGGTAGACGATTGTTCCTTTATCAGTTTCATCTCTTCTAGTACACGCATTACAATCACAGTACTTGTTACTGAAATTGCCAGAGCAACAAACAGGCTATCATAGAATGAAAATCCTAACAACTGTCCAGCGCCAATCCCTGCAAGGAAGGTGCCTCCTGCTTCTGCTGCAGCTATAATAGAAGCCTTCCCGCCAACTTGTCTTAGTTTTGCAATTGGAAACTCCATTCCTACTACAAAGAGAAGGAGGATCACACCAATTTCTGCGAAAACTTCTAAAGTATCAGTTTGTGAAATGAGACTGAAAGGCGGTGTATGTGGGCCTATTATCATCCCCGCAATGATATAGGCAATAACCATGGGTTGTTTTAGCCTATGAGAAACCAATGCCATAACAGTTGCTAGTATCATAATAAGTGCAAAATCGCGGACAATTAGCTCAAAAGCCTCAACAACCATGATATGAAGCCATATGGCACTTTATATCAATATTATGTGATTTGTTCAAGTAAGAAATTAGTATTGTATACACTTTGTTGCTATTAAAGATCAGAGAGGTACATCATCCTGCTAACACACACACACTGAATCACGTCTCGTTTATCTGTCAAATAAAAACCCAATCTACTATCTTTTACCCTCTACCTTTAATATTATTGGTCTGCGCATACACACTTTTCAGCTCTTTGTCAGAGTATTGCTGATCTTCCTTTGGTTTTATTGCAACATAGCGCGGCTTGTATCTTCCAAGCAGGATAGAATTTCCTACTACTGTTACTGAACTCAGAGCCATAGCAGCCCCTGCAAGTATGGGTAGCCATCCAAACACACTTAGTCCCAGAAAGGGTACCAAAGCACCCCCTGCTATGGGTATTAGACCCGTATTGTATGCAAATGCCCAGAATAGGTTCTGCTTTATTTTAGATACCGTCTTTTTGCCCAGTTCCAGAGCCGTCACTACGTCTCTTACATCACTTTTTATTAGAATTATCCCACCTGTTTCCTTTGCTACATCCGTTCCAGAGCCAATAGCTATTCCCAAATCTGCGCGGGCTAGTGCTGGTGCATCATTTATGCCGTCTCCAACCATCGCCACGACTCTACCTTCTTGTGATTTGAGCTTTGAAATTACCTCTTCTTTCTGCTGTGGCAGTACCTGAGCAATTACTCTGTCAATTCCAAGTTTAGATGCAATAGCCTTGGCAGTTCTCTCGTTATCGCCTGTCAGCATTATCAGCTCTATGCCCATCTTGTTCTTGAGTGAGTCGACTGCTTCCTTTGCGCTTTCCTTAGTTGTGTCTGCCATTGAGATTATTCCAGAGAGCCTGCTATCAATTGATACAAGAGTAGCTGTCTTGCCTTCCTCTTCTAGGCTAGATAGTGCTAAATCAACACGACTGTCAATCTTAATCCCGTTTTCATGCATCATCTTTCTATTTCCAATTAAGATTGTGTGACCTGCGTATGTCGCCCTGAGCCCGTGACCTGACACTGCTTCAAATGACTCCGGATTTGTTATAGGTAGACCTGACTCCTTTGCCTTCCTGACAATTGCTTGTCCTAGAGGGTGCTCAGAACCGGATTCTGCAATTGCTGCAAGTCTTAATAGCTCATTTTCACCGATGCGCTCAGATAGGTCCACAATATCTGTGACTGACGGTTTGCCTTCTGTTAGGGTGCCTGTCTTGTCAAATACTACTGTGTCTACCTTTCGTGCAATTTCTAGATATTCGCCGCTTTTGAATAGTATGCCGTTCTCCGCACCTTTGCCTGCCCCCATCATCAATGCTGCAGGAGTAGCAATGCCAAGCGCACACGGACAAGCTATTATTATCACTGATACGAACGCCAGGAGAGAATATGTTAGCCCTGCTCCTCCTGCAAAATACCATCCAACCCCTGCGCCAACTGCGATAGCAATAACTGCGGGCACAAAGTACTTTGCAACTTGGTCTACCATTCTTTGCATAGGTGCCTTGCCCATCCTTGCGTTCTCTACAAGTGTAATTATCTGGGAGAGCACGGTATCTTGACCTACTTTGGTAGCTCTGACTGTAAGAAACCCGTTCTGGTTGATTGTGGCTCCGATAACTTCACTCTCCCTCGACTTGTCTACAGGGATGCTCTCGCCAGTGATTGCAGACTCGTCTATTGAAGATGTTCCATTGATTACAACGCCATCGACAGGCACACGCTCTCCAGGTCTTATGACAAGAATGTCTCCTTCTTGAACTTGCTCAACAGGAATTTCTTCCTCTCTGTTTCCTTCTCTTATCACCTTAGCCATCCTAGGCTGGAGATCCATCAGTTTCCTTACTGCACTTG
>DAINRW010000167.1:0-3346 GCA_036741615.1 Nitrososphaera sp. | reverse complement strand
AATAGGGAGCTACATCAGTCTAAGGACTGACTTCATTTATGTCCATACAGTTTACGACAGTACCTCCACACAGTTGTACAACACTTTATCGGACTCACATATATAGTCACATTGCTCACCATGAATTGATAAGAATGAAGTACAGGAGCAGAACAGAACTTACTTCTAACATTTTAGAAGCAGCAAATGGTGGCGCTACCAAGACCAAGATAATGTATAGGGCATTTCTTTCATATGCGCAGTTAAAAGAATATCTTGCAATGTTGACTCAAAATGGCCTCATCGCACATGATGTCGATAAAGCGACGTACCAGACGACAAGCAATGGAATTAAATTCATTGAAAGCTCTAGACAGTTGGGCGGATTACTCACACCAATCGAGCCTGAAAATAGGCTGACCTGACATGTTTGATGATCATGATGCAGCAGAAAATCCCCAGCCACCATCTACCTGTCCAAGATGTGGCAGGACGACCAAGTTTGGCGGAAGGTGTGAATGCGAACAGATATTGTGGTAGCACTTAAAATCTAGTGTGATAAAGACTCAAAAAGAATGGGCATTCTAGTTATGTAAAGGCCAATCTTTGCTTTGACCAAATACCAACGTCTATTGTGTAGTGGAGAACTTGATATATCAACATCATAGTATAGATTCAGATTTATGGAAAAACATTCTGTCAGATCTGTCCCTGAGCAGCCAGCCAGTCAGCCCATAGTTGACTCCTGTAGAGATTCCGGGTCAAGGGACAACACATAGGCAAGTCAAAATCACAATGAACTACATGGCCTGTAGCCATTCAAACCAGTATCTTTTTATCCTCAACGAGAAATAGTGAGTTTAGCTATTCCTTTTTCTTGTTGTCGAAATGTATATTTTATCGGGTCCATCTTTTGAAGTTTTTTCTGCCGAGTCCCTCTGGGCCCGTCTAATTTAAAAAATCGTTCAAAAAGTGGATCCAATGCTTATTAGGATGAGGTCAAGGAACCCAGCAATCAAACTTGCAATCTCAGGAAGCTTTTCCTCTAGCGCAAAATGATGAGATTTTTGTAGTCACCTGCCAAGTTGCTAGTGTCTTAAGTAAACTTGCAACCGCACATGAGGTAGCCGCATTAGTCGCGTCGTATCTGGTCCAGACAGGTTAGCGCGCAATGTCCTTCAAGACGGTACTCCGAAGATCTGGATTGATAGGCTGTTAGATGTGTTCGTGCGTAATCAACCACTTATTATGTGATCGTTGGCAACAAACGGTAGAACGTAGCCAAAACTCAAGCCCGTTCTCCAGGTGGGTGTTTCCTTTGTCCAGGTGAAGCATATGTGCAAACGCGACATCCCCGCTGATCGCAATATTCAAGTCGCGGGTTTCCAAGCCGATTTCGGCCTCCTATTTGTTAAACCACCGCAAGAAATTGCGCCGGACTGCATCCGATCCGGTGAAATGGAGACGAGGTACACAATCGAAATAAACAATATTGGGGGAATAAAGTGACATGAGTCGATCAATGTCCTTTGCCCGACATGCCTCGACTCGACTGTCCAAAAGTGCTTGAAGCTCGGTCTGTGTTGAAGCCATTGCTTTCCTCGACTCCGGGAACCGCAACTAACCATCTCACCTATTTTCCTGGCCGAATGAAAGGTCGCGGGTCGAAAACAAGCTTTATCGAACTTATTTTCTCGCCATCGACGTGGGCCCAAAAAGATACAGGGAACGTTACAGGCTGCGTGGTGGTAAGAGTCATTTCATAGAGGAGGCAGACATCGTTTCCATCGGTGAAAACCTTTTTGATATCTGGTTTCGGCAGGTGTAAGCTCTCATTATACTTGAGGTATGGTTCCACTCCATCAAATGAATTGAGAGGCGACTCGTACGTTACGTTGTCTTTCAGGTAGCTTCTGGCAGATTTGAAGTCGCGACGTTCTATCAATGCCTGTAAGTACTCCATTACGATTTCCTTCGCGCTTTTTGCAGATTCATTTTGACTGTCGTTCACGTAGTTTGATTTTGGATTCATTTCTAATGTATCCATGCCTGTACTAATAACCAACGGGTTATATAACCATTACGTTATGTGAACATATATTCATACATTAGAAAAATCTCGAATGTATCCAAAGCGGTATATCTGAGTACCCTTGAGTGCAATCAGTACTTGCGCGCTAAGAAGGATAGAATCCCTTGGCTGCGTCGTGCGTTTTCTCCCAGTCCGGAAGCGCCCTGTGGTCGAGTTGCGCCGCAAGGCGATCAAGGTATGCATGCAATCCCGAAGCGAAACGAAGAGCAGTCGGCTTGGTCAGGCGGCTGAAAGTCAGGTTAAGGATGGTACTAGAGTCGCCTTCACGTATAAGCTCCCAGCGTATCACAGCTTCAGCTTCGCCCCCTGGCAGCTGCGGGTGAGGGGCGGTATGCCACTCGTGCTCAAACACGCGAGGAGGGTCCCAAACTAGAATGCGGCCTGTGGTATGGAATCCCGCAGGCCCGGTTACAAAATCGATCGTGCCGCCGTTGCGGCCATCGATGACTGCCTTGTTGTTGAGCCAATTTTCCAGCTCTTTAGGATCTGTGATTGCCTTCCATACGACTTCGCGGGGATGTGGAAGCCGCCGCTCGTACTTGAGAGTCGCATAGTCGCCTTCGATTATTACTTCTCCTTTTTGGGCGTTCATTTCTTTTTCGCTCCTCTCTTTTCAGACAGGTGCTGCTCAAGAGCATCAAGGCTGTCAGACCAGAAGACCTTGTACTTTGCTATCCATGCATCAAGTTCGGCCAGACCCTTTGGCTGGAGAGTGTAGATTCTTTGCTGAGCTTGGACACGCATATCGACAAGACCCGCATCTTTGAGAATTCTTAGGTGCTTTGATACAGCAGGTTGGCTAATGTCTGGAAATGCGCTGACCAACTCACCTGCGGAGCGCTCACGCTTTACAAGCAGGTCCAGCATGGCCCTTCTCCTTGGGTCAGCCACTGCAGAGAACGTGTCCATGCTTAATGAATAACCGTTTGGTTCTATAAACTTAACGTTATATGAGAGTATGCAAAGCTAATTTTTGTTCCTCGTGTCATTTGGAATTGGATTTAGATAAGCGTCAAAAGTAACGACAGTATTGTTGATAGCAGGCGGTGCGATGCTTACTGTCTCTAAATTGATAGAACCGATGATAGGTTTGAATTTACTTTTGGCTGTAGCGCTTCTTTATCTGTACATATCGCTAATGGCGATCGGTATTACATTCATTGGGTTGAGCTTGTTGAGAGCACTAAGAAGGCAGTAGACTATATAATGTCACACCATACTACTTTGCGAATTGAATAAGATTTAAAGCTCGGGGAGTGTATGAACCCATCACTA
>DAINRW010000166.1:0-3353 GCA_036741615.1 Nitrososphaera sp. | reverse complement strand
TCCCACCAATCATCTCTTTTTACTGAGTATCCTTTGTCTTCAGCAAGCATCTTTAATATGTCTCCTCCATTATACATCGTAATGTCAAACTCTTCTGCAAGCTTGCAAGCTATGGTAGTCTTGCCTACCGCAGGCCAGCCTGAAACTATAATACTAAATAATTTATTGGCAACCATCTTATCCTGTTATGCTCGGCATGCCTGTCTTGGTTACCTTGTTTATTATACCGCTGAATGCAAACGAGGTTATTAGAAACCAACCCCACAAGTAAACCTGTCCTGGTACTCTGCATGGACCACTAAGAGCAGTAGTTCCTACATCAGGATCTATTACAGGCTGACCATTTCCATCTAATTTTGGTTGTGTGTCGGTTTGCACGTTTTCGTCACTACACGTTATCCAAGGAATGTATATCGGGGATAGGGATACTGTTGCACCAAATATTGCAGGAAATACAAAGATCCAGATGAGAAAGGACGGTATCATATAGATAAACATCGGACGCATCTGTTGTTGCTGCATTTCAAGGGCCATCTTATTGACATAGGCTTGCCTCTTTTTCAGTTCCTCAATTCTAGGCTTATCTTGCTTTTTAATCGCGTCAGTATATTGCTTGCGCCATTCATTTGTCTCTTTCATGACCCTGTTCATCTTTTCTATGTCGGTAGTCTTCTTCCGAAGCATTGCAAATGCAAAATTCATGCCTACAGCTATCAATAGCGCAACAAGCATAGCAATTACCTCATTTGGAAATATTGGATGTGTGGTATACTCAGGCGATAAAGGCCACTGCATCAATAGATTCTGGAGCAAATTCAACTTCCATCTCCTAGCAGTATCTTTGCTATATTTGCTGCTGCTTCGCCCATCTGGCCATCATTGTTCATGATAATCGCAAAAGGTGCACCTGTCAGAATAGAGCAAGATGCTACCATGACCCTAGAGATATCAAGCTCTTTTTGTATGTTCTCTGCAGAAGCAATGTCACGCTGGCGAGTCTGATCAGACTTGCGTCTCGCTGCTATTTCACTTGGGTCTGCAGCAACCATGACCATATTCGTCGGCTTCATGATGCTTAACAGCCTCATTGGAAGGCCAGGATAGTATCCCTCGTCTGTATTGATAAAAAGGTGGGTATCAATTATCACTATGTCATCATTCATTTCTGTGATTCGCTGAGCAGCCAAATCCTGCAGTCGCCTTTGATCTTCCACCGCCATCCTGCGCAATTCATCACGATTCTTGAGGCCCATCTTCTTTTTAGCCTCTTCAAACATGACAGTGCCAAAAATTACAACGGTGGTCTTGCGCTTCTGGTTTAGTATTTCGGCTGCACGGGTAATGAGAGTGGTCTTTCCCACCCCTGGGATACCTACAATTACCGCGCGTTTATTTTCTGCCAATTAGAGCCGTCTGCCAATTAGAGTCGCCAGAGTGGGCATATAGGTGTCGACCTGCTCTTTGACCAGTGTTTGATAGTAGCTTACCATAATGCTGACCATTAGCAGAATGCCGGTTCCAGTTCCAAAGACACCTAGTACATCAGAAATACCAGCGAGAGTGCCAATGATCATGCCGGATAGCAGGGTGAGCGCAGGGATGTATTTATTGAGAAGGCCTTCTACGGATCCTTCTGATCGTCTAAAGCCCGGGACCTGCACATCAGCATCAAGGAGGTTGCGCGCCGCGGTCCTTGCTGAAAGACCGCCAAGCTCTACCCATAACCTTGAAAATACTGTGACTATTGCAGCCATAAATATTACATATACTACGGATCTTATGGGGTCAGCTGAGGCCACATCTAAGCCTCTGGGAGCTGTGATGTAGTACAGAATGCCGCCTGTCGGGGTTGCTTGGCCTCCTTGTGCTGCATTTGGATCAAATGTCGCAATCCAGTTGAATGCAGGATTGGTGTTATTTGGATTGTAGTTGGCCCAAAGCATCTGTCCCATAAAGGTGGCGTTGGCTAGAAGTGCAGAGGCCAGTATCACAGGTATAACTGAGGTGTAAAGCAGCTTGATCGGGTACACTGCAGTAAAGCCCCTGTACTTTGTTGATACTATTGGAACATCCACGTGTATTCCTTCAATATACACGAGCACAAGTATAATTCCTATTGTCAGGGCCAATATGAACAAGCTTGGCAACTGTCCAGTACGAAAGATCGCGTCAGATCCCTGCCCACTGGCAATTGCATCTATTGTGAATGGAAATATACCTACCGGTCCGTCGTCTGCGGGGGCTACACTAAATACACTCCATAGTATCGTCTGAGCTATGCCTGCCATGATGAACAGGCTTAAGCCTGAACCTACACCCCATCCCTTCTGTATCATCTCGTCCATTAGCATGACCATTAAACTGGCAACTATGAGCTGGGTCATTACTATATAGATGGCGAACGGAGCAGTATCTGCAGTTAGCGGTCCGTATACGCTACCTCCATATATGCCACCTTCTGCTACAATTACTACTATGGTGACTATCTTTGTCGCTGAAGTAAAGAGTGACCTATCGTCGGGGTTCTTAAAATCTAGCTTGATCAAGCCAGATCCTTTTAACAACTGCATGAGCAACCCTGCTGTGACTATGGGTGCAATTCCAAGCTCCATCAGTGTTCCTTGTTGAGCAGCAAAGATGACACGTGCAAATGCAAGAAAGTCAAAACGTGGATCATCTGTTACACCATATAGTGGGATCTGTGCCATTACTAAGTAAGCGAAAAGGGCGATTCCTGTCCAAACAAATTTTTCAGTCAGAGAAATCTTCCTCTTTGGCTTTGGGACTTGAGGAACATAGACTGATGCAGTCTTTATGACCCGCTTAAGCCAGTGCTCACTTGTTGTTATGCTGCTCATCTGTTATAACTCCGCCACCTGCAGCCTCAATTTTTGACCTGGCACTCTCTGATACCTTAGCTATCCTGACGGTATAAGCTCCACTGATGGAGCCTCCTCCAAGCAGCTTATCGTAACCTAGAGAGGTCAGATCCAGAACAACCCTACCGCTTTCGTCGGTCTTACCATGCTTGGCAAATACTGCATCTAAGTCTCGGATATTAACCCATCTCTGTACGAGGTTGCGGTTAAAAGAGTTAAAAGGGGTATGACCAAAGTGGTTAGGCTCTTCAATGTTTGTACGCATAAAGAAGTGCTTGTGCTTTCCTGCACCTCCAACACCGCCTCTGCTTCCGGAAGCCCGGTGTTGGCCGACTTGGCCCCAGCCACAGTATCTGCTACCGCGCTGTCTTCTACTTTTTCTAAATCTAATAGCCATAAATCATTATCACTCGCTCTGCACTGTTGAAATTATATCTATCACGTTCATCCGCACCTTAATTAAGTCTTGCTGCA
>DAINRW010000165.1:0-3354 GCA_036741615.1 Nitrososphaera sp. | reverse complement strand
ACGCAGTTCGATTCAAGCTATGGTGATAAGCGAGCACGGCGAAAACATGCTGCCGCTTACAAGGTTCTCTTCTATAGGAGGCATACCTCTTCAAGAATTTGTCTCACAAGATAAGGCAATGGAGATCTTTGAAAAGACAAGAAAGGTCGCAGCAGAAGTCATTGCACTAAAGGGAGCGACAGTTTATGCACCAGGTAACGCAATTGCGACTATGCTAGAATCTACTATCAGAGACAAAAAGCTAGTAATCCCAGTGTCAACATATCTTGAAGGCGAATATGGATTTGATGATGTGTGCATAGGCGTCCCAGCGATCATTGGCTCAGGTGGCGTAGAGCGCATCATTGAGCTCAAGCTAGATAGCTTTGAGCAAGATATTTTCAGCAAGGGAATTGCAAGCGTCAAAGAAGCGATTAAAGCACTTCCACTTTAAACCCTTTTATTTTCTTGTTGTTGATAGCTGGCTAACGGATGGATCTGCATACAATTCTTGATGAATTTGCAAACGGTAGCCTTAGCCTATCTGAGGTAAAGAAAGAGATCTCGATCCATGCAGTCGAGGAGATTGGTGATATTGCAAAGCTCGATGTCAGTCGCGAAATAAGAAGAGGCGGATTGCCAGAGATAATTTTTTCGGAAAGTAAAGAATTCAAAGACCTTATCAAAATAGCTACCACCGTTGTTAGGCGTAATGGTCAAGTTGTAGTCAGTAGAATAAAGAGGAATGAACTATCAAGAGTGGCCGGCACACTCCGTAGAAAGGGTCTTAATGTTGAGATTGGGAGGAACAGCACAACACTGCTTGTCTCTGAAAAATCATTTACCTACAAAATGAGCGACGCAAAAATAGGGGTAATGTCTGCAGGTACTTCAGACATCGGCGTCGCAGAAGAGGCACGTATCGTTTCCAAGGCAATGGGCTGTGAAGCTATAACAAGTTACGATGTTGGTATTGCAGGAATGCATCGTATCTTTCCTGCTCTTAAAGAGATGTTTAAGCAAGAGATAGGCGCAATCGTGGTCGTGGCAGGAATGGAAGGTGCGCTTGCCTCAGTTGTAGCATCAATGGTCGACATACCAGTTGTGGGAGTACCAACTTCAATAGGTTATGGCTTTGGCGCAAACGGTATTGGAGCATTGGCGTCTATGCTTCAAAGCTGCACATTGGGTTTGACAGTGGTAAATATTGATAATGGCATCGGGGCAGGTGCATTTGCTGCAATGATTGCAAAGAGAACGACCCGGAGGGAATAAGTAAAACTTTCTTTTATAATTGGAGTTACAGATGTATTCCATTGTTTGGCTAATAGTGCTGCAAAAGACTCTCAAAGGAATAAAGAGTCATGATCAAGAAGAGATATAATAGCAAGTAGCCTCGTAGGAATTTTTACACTCTTCCTAATTTTCATCAGTGAATGTTGATTTTTCTATTGCAAATAATCTCCCAATTAAGATGCACCAGAAAAGTCTTTAACATTTATAAGTGCTTTACATTGGTTGCTTCTCTAATCGTTAAAGGTGTGATAACTGTTGACTTATATTTATACGCTAAAAAGAATTAGAGAAGATAAAACTAATTACCGCAAGAGGTCAGCAATCCTGATCGGCAGGCACTTGTTTGTTACTGTCAAAATAAGTGATCAGAATGTCGCAGCTCAAGTGCTTAGGCCGACGCCTACAGGCGATATTGTTATAGTCTCTGCACACAGCAGAGAACTTGCCGAGCACGGATGGAAGGGTGGCTTTAACAATTTGCCTGCCTGCTATCTTACAGGCACGCTACTAGGAAAGAAGGCACTAGAAAAGGAGGTCAGCAGTGCGGTCCTCTATATAGGTAAGAACCACTTTACTTCAAGGGTTGCAGCTTGCATGAAAGGCATTGTTGATGCGGGAGTCAGGATGCCTATCTCTGAAGAATCCCTTCCAGACGAAGACAGGATAAGTGGTCATCATATAGCAGAGTATTCCAACGTTCTGAAAGAAAATGAAGAAGAGTACAATTCACGTTTCTCCGCTATTTTGAAAAATGGTCTCAAGCCTGAAGATTATCCTTCACACTTTGAAGAAATAAAAAACAAAATTTTAGACAGGCCTTCGGAAAAGGCGATGTCAAAAAATACAGATAGAGAAGTACCAACCAATGAAGAAAAGGTAAAGAAAAATACAAATGCCAGATCAAAGAAGCGAGGCAGGAGAAAAGAGGAATGAGTCAAATGTCATCATCTTCAAGACAACATCAAACCGAATGGAAACCCAGAACTACGCTTGGAAGTATGGTGCTTGCAGGCAAGATAAACTCAATGGATCAGATTTACGAAAATGGCATGAGGATACAAGAATCAGAGATCGTGAAGCACCTCTTGCAGGACATCAAGAGTCAAGTAGTTCATGTGGGTATTGTCCAAAAGCAGACTGACGCCGGCGAGATGACTCGTTTCAATGCTCTTGTAGCTGTTGGCAATGAGATGGGCTGGTTTGGCATAGGCAAGGGTAAGGCTTCACAAATGAGAGTTGCCATAGACAAGGCTACAAATGCGGCTTACCTTAATGTAATTCCTGTAAAGCTTGGTTGCGGTAGCTGGGAGTGCAAATGCAATCAGCTTCACTCCGTGCCATTCAAAGTGCGCGGTAAAGGCGGCAGCGTGACAATTGAAATCATCCCTGGCCCAAGAGGCCTTGGTATCGTGGCTGGCCAGAACATAAAGAGTTTATTAAAGTTAGCAGGATTAAAGGACTCATGGACAAAGACCTTTGGGTCAACAAATACAATGTCTTCGACCACAAAGGCAATTTTCAACGCCCTCCGGGGCACATACAGTGTAGGATGAGGATGAAATTAGATGGCGTATTTAGTAGTTAGAATCAAAGGAACAGTAAACATCCCCCAACAGGCAAAAAAGACACTCAATGGCCTGAACCTTGAGAAGCGATTCCGCGCGACAATAGTGCCAGAAAGCGCAGAATATCTAGGCATGTTAAGGAAGGTAAAGGACGAGATAGCATGGACAAAGGCAGATGCTAGCATAGTCAAAGAACTTCTTGAAAAGCGAGGTAGAAAGTCAGGTTACAAGCCTATTACAAAGCCAGATCTCCCAAAAGAGTATAACAGTATGGAAGATCTTGCATCTGCAATAGCGGAGAACAGAGTCGCAATGAGTAAGCTTGAAGGGATCAAACCATGGTTTGCACTTAGCCCACCAAAAGGCGGGTTTAAGAGAAAGACCAAGACTCAATACACGCAAGACGGAGTTCTTGGAGAGGATGGCGAACTATCAGAGATAGTAAAGAGGATGCTATAATGCAGCAAGACTTAATTAAGGTGCGGATGAACGTGATAGATATAATTTCAACAGT
>DAINRW010000164.1:0-3366 GCA_036741615.1 Nitrososphaera sp. | reverse complement strand
AGGTTTAGATGAAGTCTTTGCTCCGGACGAATTAATTAGATTGGATTTAAGGAAGGAATGTTAAATGATTGAAAGAAACTGAGAGATGATAGTGTAATTAGGTAACATTCTTGCAAAGAACTCTTTTATCCTAAATCCTCCTAGTTAATACAAATGGCTAAGCATTACCCTATACTTAACAGAAGAAGTATCGAAAGCATGATTTATAGCAGACCCCTGGAACTGGTCTTCTGCTTAGGATTGTTCAGCGTGCTAACAGGTGTATTTCTATTTTCCGCCACACAGGTTTCATTTGCACAATTATCTTCTTCCGTCGACACATCCGCATCTTTGGGAGTGCAAGGAGCAAACAGCCAGCTAGAACAACTTGAAGCGGCGCGACAGCAGTATATGACAGCATGGAACAACACAGGTTTTACTTCGCAGTTCGATGTGTTCATAGCAGAAGGGACGGTTGGATTTTATGGACAATACAGAGAGCATATACCTGCAAATGTATTCCGACCTGGAGAAACAATAGACCTATATATGGAACCAGTCGGCTTTGGTCACCAACCAATTACAGTTACAAGTGTTGATGGTTTAGGCGGCGCTGACAATGCTTCTAGGACACTGTATCTGATAGACATAACTGCAGACATGTATGGGACTGATTCAAGTGGAACCCAAGTTTTTGCCATTGAAGACATACCAGTCGGTGAAAGTTTAATTTCTCACAGACAGATGACAGAAATGCCCTTGACACTGACGCTCACGCAGGAGGAACCATTTCCTGTTGGGGACTATGTAATAACATATGTATTGCATGATGGTGTCACAGGACAAAGCTTCCAAATAGACAGACAAATAACTATAGATGCTAATGCTGTCACGGGCGCTGCTCCGCTGCCAGATATCGGTAATGACAACTCCACGCAGCCAGTTGCACCTCAAGAAGAGATGGAGGAAAGTTCTCTGGCGTTAGAACGGTAGCTCGCTCAAAAAATACAGAGTAAATCCGCAATACAGGACAAGGAGAAGAGAACATTGAACCCTCGTTCGTTAGGTGAGGAATTCATTCCTTTCATATGAACAAAAGACTAGCTGTTGTTAAATTCACATATTATGAAACTGTTGATTTGAGAGAATCTTCTATAGTTCATTTACTGTGTAGAGCGGAGAATTACTGATATATTTAATTGAATGTTTCCCACGGCTTTGCGTTAAGGCAGGATTAGTTTTTATATCAATTCAGATCGCGATACGAATTGAAATGAGCTCGATAGCCACTGAATATTATAACATGAAATTCGGAGATGATAAGTCTGCCGCATTTATCCACCTAGTTAGAGAGATCGGCGAAATAGCTTTTGCCATGGAAAAGGATAATCTTGAGCATGCCAAGCTAGAGCTGACAGAATCAACAGCATTGCTTTATTATCTTGCCTCAAAATATGAATTTGACCTAGACGCAAACATTGTATCCGTATATACTAAGAAACTAGAGATGTTGAAAACATCAAAAAAGAGACAATAAGTAGTTTCTCATGGTAGATTCTGAAAATGTCATGCACTTCCTTGCTCACCTGTAGAGGTCAAGTTAACCAAACATAACACAGTATAATCTGAGGAACAACCATCACATATTGAATCTTGCACCCGGTAGCATGCAATTTTTTGAGGTATGCAAAATCCGAGATACAAAATTCCCGTTTGATGGTATTATCGTAGAGGTCACAGAGCAATTATTTCGGCCTAGTGGAGAAAAAGAGATGGCTATGCAATGGGATTGCAGAATCCACAGCAACTTGGGATTTATATTTGGATATTAGGCATCTGAATTAATTCAACTGCGCAATGCAAATCTGAACGCTTTTGAATTTATAGTCTGTCCCTTCCCCTTAGATATTGACTGTGACAATATAGCGAATAGGATCCCAAATCCTGTAGCAGAGGATTTCAGCCAAGTGATATACTTGTCTGTTGCCCATGTCTGCCCTGTCCATATCTCTGTGAGAATACATATTCTCAACATTTGCCTTGTAACATGAGGATAAGAACAATATTCCTGACACAAGTGCGACAGCAGCAGCAGCAGCTGTTGCTGTATTCCTTATCACCTCGTAGCGAAATGTCTGAAACCGGTCATGTTGTGGGCGCGGCTTGCAATTTCTTGTCATTCCTCGAGGGTTTATTCAATGCATATACTTGCTAGTCCTGACAAACTGAGGCGTCATCCATACTCTTGACTATCATCCTCTTCGCTAGTGCAAATTCTGTCTTTATTATTGTTAATAGCCCAATGGATAAATTGATAGCATTCTGTGCACATTTTTCTCTCATTGGTGTGGTCACATGCATAAAAAATGGTGATGCTCGCGCCACATCTTTTACATATTTCCATTGACGTCATAGTGTAGATTGAAGTTGATAAACTGAGCGACCTTATTGCAAAAAGACGGATATATTGACTGCTGCGCTTAATGATCCTTCATTGACGGCTATATGATTTTTTGACCGGTCCCCATGTCAGATTCAGCTAGCTAACCTCTAGCAGCTTTACGGGCACTAGCCTTTGGCATCCAAATAATAGCACAGATTGGTGCCTTCTATGTTATGTCCATCATTGAACCCCCGAAGTGCGATTTGAATTATGAGATAGTTAGCGATCTCGCTAACTTCAATTCTATAGAGGAGAATTTTCCGCAAGTGCAATAAGATGACTGATGATCACTTTGGACGATTATGCGTACTAAGCTGCAGTCTCTATTTTTATAAAGCAATCATTACTTGTGACAACATGCTTGTAGAATTGTT
The DNA here is from genome assembly GCA_036741615.1 of Nitrososphaera sp. Taxonomy (GTDB): domain Archaea; phylum Thermoproteota; class Nitrososphaeria; order Nitrososphaerales; family Nitrososphaeraceae; genus Nitrososphaera. Next base: position 570 of record DAINRW010000164.1, on the reverse strand, counting down.
AATGTCATCCTAGATAATTACTAAATTATGAATCTTGGTGAAGCAGCAGTTTTCTTGGCAATCGGCTTTGTACCCACGCTGATAGCTTTAGAAATGGTATATAGAATGGGCAGAGCGATCGGCAAGCGTGGAGAAATTTCGTCCGTAGTGCACCATAATAGGCTGAGGATGCTCTTCGCATAATGGCTAGAGATCGATTCTCTCACCACTGCAACCTCTGATCACCCTGTCTTTCTCCTTTTTTGTCGACGGATAATATATCGGAGTAGTGTGCAGGATACTATACCTTGAGTTGATACTAGAGGCAAAAAAGTTTGTTGACGTCTACTTGTCAGGCTCCAATCAAGTGAGGTAATAATGCAATCTACTGTATCAAGAAACCACAATGTTCTATGGTAAAGGCACATCAGTGTACAGAAATAGTTAAGTCCCATGGTATCTCACTCACGTTAATGAATTCAAATAATAGAATAAACCAGAGCAACAATCGAACCAAAGTGAGTGCTATCCCTACTGCGGGGGCCATAGTTACCGCAGCAATATTGCTGTCAGGACTATCCCTTATTAGCA
>DAINRW010000163.1:0-3367 GCA_036741615.1 Nitrososphaera sp. | reverse complement strand
CTAGGAGCTGCCTCTTTTATAGGGCATTTGCTAGAAGACTTTACACCAGAAGACAGGCTCCTTGCAACATGCATGGCAACAATCAGGTTGTTTGATAGACATGGCAATCGTGAAAATATGGCAAGGAATAGGATGCGTTATCTTGTACATGAGATGGGCTGGGAAAGATTCCAAAAGATGGTCCTCAAAGAGCGCTCGATAGTAGAAATGACAACTTCCTATTCTACACAGCAACTCTTTGATGTCAAATCTCATGAGGATACAAGGATGCTGCCTCTACCAGATGCATCATCAGGGACCACGATAGCAGCAATGGCTAGGACAAAAACAACAACCAAATTGCCAATGCTGAATGGAAATATTACAAAGGACAGCCCCGCATTTGAGCGATGGCTCCACACCAATGCTGTTTCGCAAAAGCATGAAGGGTACGTTACTGTATTTATTACTCTAGGAGCTGGAGACATTACAGCTAGTCAGCTGAGAGTACTTGCTTCTGCAATCCGGGATTATTCTGCAGAAGGAGTTGCTCGGAACACACCTCAGCAGAACTTTGCGCTGCGCTATGTGCGGGAAACCGATCTTGCAAACCTTTATGAAAAGCTTACATCTGCTGGCCTTGCCAATCCAGGTGCCCTGACAATTGCTTCTGCTGTGGGTTGCTCTGGGACCACATCATGTAACCTTGCAATCACTAATTCTCATAGACTTGCAAAGGAAGTTCAGCGTAAGTTCCTAGAGCTAGGGCTCGATATAGATGATTCCTTGCGAGATGCAACTATCAAAATAAGCGGTTGCCCCAACTCTTGCGGCCAGCACGAAATTGCAACCATTGGATTTTTTGGCGGTGCGACTAGGATGAATAACACTATGACTCCGACTTATACCATGTTGTTTGGAGGTAGTGCAGGCGAGACGGGGGAGCTAGGAAGAGCTGTCATGCGGGTGCCAGCAAAGAGGGTAATTGACACAGCATTGAAGATAATTGAGTTGTATAAGAACGAAAGATCAGCATCAACACCAACATCAGCAGCTATTGCTGGAGGCGACCATGAGAATGACGACAATGAGCAACATCAACATCATCAGCAGGTACAGCAACATCCCGAAACCCTACACGAGTGGATTATACGCTTGGTCAAAGGCCAAGGGTCTGGAAGCATCAAGAACATCGAAGATATGAAAGCAGCCCTTGCAGAGGTGATACAACTGCCTTCTTCTCAGCAGAATCCCGATGCCTATCGGGATTATGGCAGCGACACGCACTTTACTGCCAAGACTGCGAGAGGAGAATGCGCAGCTTGACGACAACAACGCCAATATCAACATCATCAGGAGCAGCAGCTAGTCCAAAAAAGAAAAAAGAAACCAAAACCTCAGATGAAGAAGATTTCAAACTTCCAATAGTGTGCGACGCTGATACTCTAAGATCGCTACTACGCAGAAAAAAATCAGTGCGCGTAGTTGATGTACGTAGAGCAGAGGACTACCAGAAAGAGCATATACCAAGTGCAGTTTCATTACCACTTGCACGAGTTCTTGAAAATGATCAACCTGAGAAAATTGTATCCTTTTTGGAGGAGCTTGGCGTATCAGACAATACACCCGTCGTAGTATATGACGACACATTTGGGGCACTTGCCGCTAGGGTAGCTTGGTCGTTTCAATATGTTGGCCATGACAACACTGCACTGCTGGAGATGACATTTAAACAGTGGAAGGAGATTGGTCTTGAAACTGAAAAGCAAGAGCGCACTTTTCCAAGGGCGAAGCATTCGCTCAATATAAGAAAGGACATCTACGTAGACGCTTCATATGTTGAGGCAGCAGCAACAACAACAACTTCAAACAACAACAACAACAACAATACCTCGACCAACTCAAAGCCCAATAACACGCTGCTAGTCGATTCAAGGGAACGATTGAACTATCTAACGGAGCATATACCTGGTGCAAGAAATATACCTTATACAATGGTGGGATCGGAGGACAACATATTGCGCAAGGCCGAAGAGCTAAAACGTCTGATTGAAAATCGCGGCATAACAAGTGATTCTGAGATAATTACATATTGCGGAAGCGTTGGGACGCTTTCAGGCTTGACATATTATGCACTCAAGCTGGCAGGTTTCAAAAACGTCAAATTATATCCAAAGTCATTTAAAGAGTGGAAGGCTTTGGGCAAGCCAAAGGAAGAATTCAAGGATGCCACATACTGGGACCTTTCTGCAGAATGACAGGATGATATATGTGTAAAAGACTCATAGTTTGTCTCACAGGGATGCCAGGTGCAGGCAAGTCCACGGTTGCATCTTTTCTTAAAGATAAAGGCTTTGCAGTTGTGACCATGGGCGATGTGATAAGAGAAGAAGCAAAGAGGCAAGGTCTTGAGCCTACTGATGTCAACCTCGGCAAAATGATGCTCAAACTACGACAGGATCTGGGGCCAGGAGCAGTAGGTCAGATTGTGCTACAAAAGCTGCAAAGGGATCATGCTAATGATAATAGTAGCGGCGGCGACGGTTCTGACAAAAACTATAGCAATGTGGTAATAGATGGCATACGCAGCGTAGCAGAGATTGAAGTTTTAAAGAAGGTCGGACACGTAAGACTTCTTGCTATCCATGCGTCGGAAGATACTCGATTTAAGTATCTCAGAAGAAGGGGTAGAGCAGATGCACCTTCAGATAGCAACGAATTTACAGGAAGGGACAAACGCGAACTCTCAGTTGGAGTTAGCGAGGCAATTGCGCTTGCAAATGAGATGATATCCAATAACGAGTTGACACTAGAGCAACTAAAGCTGCAAGCCTATGATATTGTTAAGGGATGGCTTGATGAAATAGATAGAGAGGATAGTAGGGCGGTGTGAAAAAGCCCAATATTACATCACAAATAGACCTGAAAGTTGAGGCGATTGTCAACCCATCAGAGCACGCACAAAAAGTCATTGACGCGATTGCAAATATATTCACCAGATGTTCACCAGAGCTATCTTTTAGAAGCAGGGTTGTGGGCAGAGCAGTTGGAAGTGATTCTTTTTCAATATTATACGAGCAGGTACGCTCAAGGTCTGCAATGGGTGTGTTGAGAAGAATGCTTTTGGACAATCGAGCAGGCGATAGCACATGGTTTTTGCTCAACAAGCAGGCTGCCACATCAGGTATTGCGGCGATCATAGAAGACCAGCAGGAATCACCGCTTGGACCAATCAGGGTTACGATAAGCTGCGAAGAATTAGACAAGCTGATTGATTGGCTGGTTCCTGAGCTATAACTATAGCCATTGCACGAGGAAAGCTTCTTTTACCCCCGCCAGTATAGGGCTCCATGGCAACAGAGGCATATTGCGTCAAATGTAAAGCCAA
>DAINRW010000162.1:0-3379 GCA_036741615.1 Nitrososphaera sp. | reverse complement strand
TTTCGCTCTTTGGCAAGCATACAAGAAAGTCAAACAAGAATCTTGTAAGAAGAGGTGCTAACCATGCTGTGGCGCAAATTCGGTTTGCTCTCAGCTCTAAAGAATTTGAAGCTACACGAGCACTCAGTGGCTCAGGCCTCCAATCCTTCTCCCAACTTGTACTTGTATCAGATGGCGACAAGATAGTGAACAAGCCAATTGTCGGAGGTGAGCGCAGACAGTTTGGCGAATCAATGAGTGTCGAAATAGCACGTGTGCTTGGCATGAACTATGAAAAGCTGCGTGTTGCTGGGGTAGTGCAGCAGGGCGAGCTGGTCAGGATAGTAGAGGCCCCCCCAAAAGACTTTAAAGAATTGCTAAATGGCCTGATTGGCATTGACAGACTCGACTCTGCTTATGAAACAATGCGCCATGTCATCGTAGGCTTTCGGGAAAGGCTGCGTGATGAAATAGGCTACACTGACGAGGAAGTTCCGAAGGTGGAAAGGCTGCTAGAGCAAAAAGAGAAGGAGCTAAAGGAGGGATCGCTTCTTTTGAAAGAGTTTGAAGATGAAACAAGGCTGCTTGAGGAAAAATTAGGTCAGCTTGAGAAGGAAATTGAGAGGTTGGAGCCGGTAATTCAAAAGACACAGGAGCTTCAGAATTGCGAAAAACTGCTCGTCCGACATGTCATTGAAAGGCGCAGCCATCTTCGCACAGAAGTGGATCGGATGGAAAGAGTAGTCGTGGAAGCAAAAAACTCGCTCAATGTACTAAAAACCAAAGAAGAAGTACAGATACGACTCAAAATGATAAAAGCTGAATCAGAAGAGATCAATTCAAAGTTGGAAGAAAATGAAGGTATAATGGGCAAGCTACATGGCTTCCTAGAGTGTGCCAGCAAACTGCATATAGCGGATGGCAAATGTCCCGTTTGCAACTCTTCTGTTACAAAGATCAATGAAATGTATAATGTGGATCATATTCAGTGGGAGATCAAGCGCAGATCGGAAGATAAATACAAACTACAAGTGGCTAAGGTTGATCTCAAGAAAGAAGAGCAACAGCTGTCAGAACAGGACAAAAAGATAGTGACTGCGGAAAAGTTCCTGTTAAATAATTCTATAAGTTCTGAAAATGACTTGACCAAAATCGAAGATGATCTCAATAGCAAGAAAAAGTATTTGGCCAATCTTCCTCCGCAAATATCTTACGTAGGAGATGATCCTTTCAAGCTGGTAATAGACGGCATGTCAAAGACACTGGCTGAAGAAATTGCTGCCTTGCGAGGACAGATAAGCGGATTGAGTCTCCAGCAATATACAGACGCGAAACTAGAAAGAACAAGACTAATACAAGAATTACAGACTGCAAGCGTCAAGACGGGTGAATATAGACGTGTATTATCCGATGCACAGGCAGCGATAGATTCTGCGAAGCATGCAATAGATAAGTTAAGACAGGCATCTGAATTCTCTAAAATGCTGGAAAGAATACGTTCGATGATATTCAACAGGGATGGAATGGTAGGCATCAGCCTTCGTTCGTGGGCGCTTGGAGTTATATCGCAGAAAGCTTCAGAATACGCTTCCCTTTTTAACATTGGCATTTCGAGAATCGAACTTACAGAAGAGGCACGAGAAGTAGCGATAACATGTTATGGCAGGCAGGGTGAAATTGATATGGACTCACTCTCCGGAGGTGAAAAGGTAGCCGTAGCCCTTGCACTTCGTCTTAGTATTGCCTATATGATGGGTTCAAATAAGCTTGATTTCATCATCCTAGATGAGCCGACTGCACATCTTGACGAAGAGAGAAGGAGGGGGCTTGTTAGAATACTTTCGGATGCATTCAGAGAAGGCGTAGGACCCCTGGCCCAATTGATAATAATAACTCACGACTCTGAAATTTTTGAAAATTCAGAAGTTGATCAAATATTTAGGTTTGTCATGACCGCTGATGGTTCGTGCATCTCAAGAGAGTAAGAAACTCCTCTCTTTCAATTCAGGGATAACTCTCTCCTATCTCTGCCTGTGACTTTAAGTAGTGAGCTTGCATGCATACTATCGTTTATTCTGCTATGATGGTGTCTTGGAAAAGCAGTAAGTTCGAGTAATATTCTTGAAGGGTTATAGTTGATATATATATAAACGCAATAATACCTGCAAAAATGTTTCTCACAAGACTTGCATTCTATAGAATATTTCTTCACAGACAATATAAGTTCGTACCTTGTTCTCAACTACTGCTTAATGGCGTCATACTATTTCGCTAATAGTGAAGTGCATAGCATCAAAGCAAGGTGGATATAGGCTATTGCCTTCTGCTCATTTTATACTTGTAGTTGATGACGAACTCGATATAGTATTGATCTTTAAGCAGGCATTGAGCAGGCAGGGCTACACTGTCTTTGGCTTTACTGATCCTTTACTTGCTCTTGAACATTTTAAGGTAAACTCCGCAGATTATGGCTTAGTAATAACGGATGTCAGGATGCCCAGGATGAGTGGCTTTGAGCTTGCTGCAAATATTAAAGATATCAAACCTGATGCAAAAGTAGTATTGATGTCGGCATTTGAAGTAAGTGACTTTGAATTCTCAATGCCGGGAATCAAGATACATGACTTCCTCAGAAAGCCGGTTAATGTTAAAACGCTTGTGCGCAGAGTCAAGCTGGCTATGGCAAACTAAAAGCTATCTCTAATCTTTGCAACTGACTGCAAAAAAGTATGACGACCAAGTACAAACAAAATATGCAACTCCTGTTGGTTGGTTTAGCCTGTATCCATCGTGCTCATGGCGTAAAGGTGCTCTATAGGCTAGCCTCAATAAGGGAATAGGATTTGTTATGAGCATAAAGGGATTTGCAATGATCAAAAAGAAAATATTGTGTGAGATTTACGTTATAGCATGTCTCAAAACGAGATAGTGTATTTAAAATACCAGAACCTAGAAGACATGCTCAAGGTAATAATTTACTCCGCCCAGTCAATGCTTGGAGTCATTCCAATGCTCTATTATATTCACTATAACAATGACCATGTCCTTTTTATTCAGACAGGTGCAATTGGAGGCGTGACAGTTCACTATGTTGTTGAGAATCAAAAGCCGTCCAAAAAGTTCATTCAGTTGAAAAGGCTTTCTGGAGAATTTACGTTCGTAGATAGCATAGGCACTGATGCACAGTCCCTGTATGTTCCGATATTGGGGCTAGAAAAATCTACACTTGTATTTCCAACCATATAGGGAGAAAAAGTTTTAGGACAAGACAATATACATTTTTTCATCAAACCTAGAAAATCCCCTCGAAAGATAAGACCTGCGAATGAAGTTTCAGCGGATGACATTAATGCTTTTTTGCAAGCGATCAGGAATTTTGATGGCTATCCGAAGCTAAGAA
>DAINRW010000161.1:2061-3383 GCA_036741615.1 Nitrososphaera sp. | reverse complement strand
ACGTTAGTTCGCCGAAGGGGTCGAGGAGGCAAGCAATTTCGAGCAATCATTGTTGGAAAGATTACACCAGCTAGGTATCCTAATTTCAAGCTAGACGAGCATCACACCGGTAAGGTAGTTGATATTATTCATGAAAGGGGGCGCGACGCTCCTCTTGCAAAAATACAATTTGATGATGGAAGGTATTCATATGTTCCAGCGCCTAATGGCACAATGTCTGGAAGCACAATCGAAGTTGGCTCAAGCACAGCTGCAAGGGCAGGAAATATCCTTACATTAGGATCGATTCCTGATGGCACTGTCATATGCAACATTGAAAAGAACAGCGGTGATGGGGGCAAACTAATAAAGGCGGCCGGCTCATCGGCAATAGTATTTGCTCATGGTACAGAAGGCGTGACGATCAAATTCCCTTCTGGTAAGTTTCTAACGCTCAACCAAAGGTGCAGAGCGATGGTTGGAGCGATTGCTGGTGCCGGTCGTAAGGACAAGCCATTCTTGAAGGCAGGCACTCGTGCAAAATACATGCAAGCTCATGGCAGGCTATACCCAACAGTCAGAGGCATTGCTCAGGCTGCAGTGTACCACCCGCATGGAGGTGGAAGGCACCAACACGTCGGTCGTCAGTCATCAGTCGGAAGGACGACTCCACCAGGACGCAAGGTGGGGATTATCGCTCCAAGAAAGACTGGTAGGGGAAGAGTCAAGGTACTCCGTGGCCAAAGGTCAACCTGAGACCTCTTCTTCTTCTTCTTCTTCTTTATCCTTCCTATAAGGAAAACTGCACGTAAAGACTATATTCTGTTGTTATTTCTATCGTTTTAGAACATGAAAGCAGAGCAGTTATCAAGAGCTGTATTGGCACTCGATCCTCTGATAAGATTTGCCGGTGTAATGGAAAAATCCGGTCATGTATATGCGGGTTGTCAGAGGGAAGGAACTGAAGAGCATCTGAAGGGTAGAAACCCCGAGATCAGCTATGCCCAATCTGCCTACATTGTCGACCTGAGGAAGATGTTCACACCAGAACTTGGCAAGCTCAATACAGTCGCCTATTCGTACGATAAGGTCAAAATGATCAATGTCCCAGTCAAGGATCACCTGCTTGTGGTATCTGTAGAGGTTGCGGCAAAGGTGGATGAACTGTGTGATAAGATATTAAAGTATGTTACATCTGTGGAAAATGAGCTCTCACTTTATCCGCCTGCCAATATTGTAAATCCGGAGAAGAAGGAGGTACTGCGCAATCTTCACGAATCCGGGATTTCAGAAGACCTGATAGCAGATCAGCTTGATCTTGATGTAAATACAGTGAAGATGAT
>DAINRW010000161.1:0-1961 GCA_036741615.1 Nitrososphaera sp. | reverse complement strand
CATCTGACGTCACTGAAAAAGTCAATGGAATGTTAAATCCGCAGTCAGATACAAATTCTAATAGTGGCGAAGATGCATCTGATGGCGAAAATGCAGAAGCAGCACCAACAACAACAACAACAGCAGACGAAGAACAAGATGCATCTGATGGATCAGAATCATCATCTGACGAATCTGAATCAACAACACCAGAGAATGCACCAGATTCTGATGTAAATCTAGATTCTGCGAGCGAAGAAGACAGTAGTAGCGTCGAGGAAGATGATTTTGTGACAGTCGATCCAATAGTGCAAAATAATGTACAGACTGACGTGAATGCTGGCGCAGATGTTGCCCTGGTAATGGACGAAGAAGATTGTGATGAGGCAAACACTGAAGTAGTTCAGGCAAATGGACAAGATTCGGACCAACAAGCAGGTAGTGAGGGCAGAGTGGGCGACAACAGTTTCTATGTCAGTCCAAAATATCAACTTTCACAACAGATTGCCGTCAATGCTCATGTAGACCTTGATGTAGTGCTGGTAGAGGGATGCACTCCAGTCGATGACATAACTCAAGTAAATGCACAAAGGTCAGACCAAGGAGTCGACAGTGATCTAAGTTCAAGCGGAAGTGGAACAACAGCCCTTATTCCAGCAACTCAAAGAGCAGACAAGTTCGCATACAATATTGGTGTAAACGATGACTACATCTTACCAGTGCTGTGATCTAATAGCTTAGCTAGCCTCAAGTAAGTGGTGCGTGGTGTGCAAGTATAAATGTCGTAGGGTATCAGTCACATAACGACCCTCCACCTCCACCACCCAAGCACAATTTTTTATTAATAGTTATTTTTTAATACGGAAAATAGATCTTGTATTATCTGATCTTATCTCTTGATTAACCTGCAGGTTTGAGTTATCTACCTTTAATGACCTTGATAGAACTGGATATTAAAGCTCCCTGAAGCCACTTACAAGTTTTCATGCTCCCTGACATAACAAAATGAGATGCTACATTGTATGCGATCAAGTTAGAGCACGCCACAATCTAGTTGGATTGAGGGGATGTATGCATAGACATAGAGATTTTTGGTTATCTTTACTTGGTCAAGGAACGAGACGTAGATCGCTGTCTATCGGTTAGTGCCAAATTGGCGTCGGTAGGGGCTATTGTTTTCGACTAAAATTGAAGCCAGATAGGAGAAATAACTATAAATTCACATGTTATGCCATTGTTAATATTCTTGTACAAGTCAAGAAAATGATAAACACTGTCGCTAAATATGTGGATAATGTAAACTTATAATGTAATAGAAAAAGCCTGACAAACATGTATAACTAAAGAATACAACTGAACCCTTTGCGGCAGCTATGGCCAAGAAAAGGAAATAGCCTTGCTTGTCAGCAAGAGAGGCTATTGCTGTTGTTAGCTATCATAGGGTTCTTGGCCTGTTGCCGCTATTATCATTAAGCTCAATAAGATAAAATACCAAATTACTGCGCCCTGTTGCCTTTTCCAACTGAAGAATAAACTAACCTATTTGATAATAACTGCTCTGATTAGTTAGTTGGTTAGTTAGTTAGTTAGTTGACCATTCGCCAACTTACCTCTTGTGTATTGCAAACGCCTCTGCCTTCATCATCGTTAAAAATTGCACAAAACTTCTCTACCACATCTTCGGGCTCTCTCTTTTTCCTTTTCTTAACCCTGAGAGTGCGCCATAAGATGTTTATAGGTCAAAACTATATTGACAGTGAGTCGAGCACTGCGTCAAAGTTTGCTCTTGTCTGAAAATGCTTGTAAGTTCTCAATGCCTTGACTGCTTTTTCACTATCAATATTATCCAAGATCTTTCTCACTCCATCTGCCACTAAACCATAGAGAAATATCGACTGTGCAGCAGCTGTCACATTGGATGTTTTTCTTGTCGTGCTCGCGCTTTCAAAATCGATTATGTAGGGCCTATCTGAAACAATGAC
>DAINRW010000160.1:0-3394 GCA_036741615.1 Nitrososphaera sp. | reverse complement strand
GACCGGATTGCAAAATCAAAAGAAATCGTCGATGCCATGCTAGCAACTGGCGCTAACACTATTCTTATCGCATCTCCAGAAGTAGACCAAGCGGTAGAGGACATTTTAGTCGCGAAAAGAGTGTTTGCTGCAAGGATATCTGCTGAAGAGATCGAGCACCTGTCGCGCTACACAGGTGCTAAGCCGGTCCGTGTCATTGAGGACCTCAAGAGATCGGACATAATTGGTACCGCAGAATATATCTGGGAAGATGAGGATAATGACATAATCTACCTGGAGGGTGGCAAGGGCAAAAACATGGTTACTCTGATAGTTTCTGGAACCACAAAAGAGACCTCACTTGAACGCTGGAGAGCTGCAATCGATGGTGTTAATGCTGCAGAAGCGGCTCTAAACAAAGGTGTTGTGCCAGGAGGAGGCGCTGCTGAATTGCACATAATAGATAAAGTGAAGGGTCTTCGCCTCAAGGGGTTAGAGCAAGTAGGGCTTGAGGTGGTAGCTTCTGCTCTTGAAAGCATCATGCGGCAAATATTAGCCAATGCCGGTTTTAATGGCCTTGAAAAGGTAATGGCCGCAAAGGCATCCCCTCCTGCATATGGTATAGATATCAATACAGGCGAGGCCATTGATATGTGGAAGACCGGCATAATAGATCCACTCATGGTCAAGACAATGGCCCTGCAAGCGTCTGGTGAAATTGCCAAGTCTGTTTTGAGGATCGACAGAAATCTTGCAGCAGAAGATCTAAGCCAGCAAGCCCTGTCAGAGTCAAAAAGGTGACTCTGCTAGATGATCAGACACTGTGTAGAAGAATCAAATGTAGATAGTGATATGACTGTAATAGATCCTACCAAGATAAGACATGTGACAATTGCTGGTGGCAGGATAGCACTGGTCTCTGGCTTGATAGATCCAGCTTCACACCTAAACCTTGACTTTCCTGACCACAGAGTTACGATCTGTGTCATTGCAGAAAGATTTGAAGTTGGAGCTAAAGTGATGATGGATAATGACGGGCTTGTCTTTGCCACTGTTCCAAGGGCTTTATATGGACATTATGGGTATCTTGATTACACACAACGGCTGGTAGATATGATTAAGGCATTTAAGACAAATCAAGAGCAAAGAAAGCAAGAAAGGGAAGGAACTGCAAGATCCACAAAGGAATCGTAGGGAGAGACAGAACAGTTATGATTACAATTAATTCCACAATTGGAAACATATACCATGACGAAAATCTAAGAAAGCAGTATGACGAGATGTCCTCTCAATCCTTATGTGAATCCATAAGGATAAACAGGATGGAAGCACAACGCGTCAGAATGCGGAAGAGATCAAGCAAGGGGACAGATATTGCTCTTACAATGACACCTGGCACAAGACTCAGGCATGGAGACATCCTCATGCTTGCAAATGACAGAATGATAACGATTGAGCTTGAACCAGAGAACCTCGCAGTGATAGAGGTCAAGGACAATATCCATGAACACGATGCTGTTGAAGTACCAGCGACAATTGGTCACGCAATAGGGAATCTACATAGACCTATCAAGCTTGAGGGAAGAAAGATCTATTTCCCAATACAAACGGATTCAGAAATCGACATGTTCAAGAAGATATTTGGCCGACTTTCAGATCATCTCCAGATAACCCAGACTAAAATGGTCTTTGAGCCAGAAGAGGGGACAGATGTACATGAGCACTGATAACCACGACAGCATTCTAAACATGGATACGGCAGACTTGAGTATGTTGCAGCTATCGGACTCCTTTTTTCCAACAGGCATGTATTCCATGTCAAATGGCCTTGAAGCGATTTTTTACAGTGGCAAGAAAATGAAAGCAGAAGAACTGCGGGCTCTCATTGAGACTTTGCTTCAATATCAAATAGGCCCCGCGGACTGCACCGCACTCGGAAACGCCTACGAACAGGCTACAAAATTCAACCTGCCACAGTTGCTTGAAGTTGATAGAGCAATTTTCTCGATGAAGCTTGTACAGGAGATCAGAGATGCATCCATCAGATCTGGCACACAACTTCTGCGCTGTATAAGATCCTTTTCAAGCAACAAAATCCTTTCTCAGTACGACGACGCAATAAGGAGCGGTCAGGCTTTTGGACCCTATCCTGTGGCACTGGCAGTTGTTGCCAACGCCTTTATAATTCCCAAGGAAAAGGCCGCGCTTATAATGCTCTATTCGTTTTCTGTAAGCATAGTTGGTGCGGCGCTGAGGCTTGGGATGCTGCAGCATTTTGATGGTCAGAAGGTAATCAATGAGCTCAAGCCTACAATACTCAAGGTGATAAAGGAAAATATCAATAGGCCACTTGAGGGTATTTGGCAATTCGCGCCGTCAACTGATATAACACAGATATCCCATGAAAGAATGAATTCTAAAATGTTTATTACATGATTTGGACGCACACTCATATGATGATGACTACTGAAAAACGAATTCCAAGGCTTGGGATAGGAGGTCCGGTAGGTTCGGGCAAAACAATGTTAATTGAAATGATTGTACCGCTTCTGGCTGCCAAAGGCTACAAGGCAGGAATTATTTCAAACGACGTCGTTTCAAGAGAAGACGCCGATAGGATGCGACAAAATTTGGCAACGCAACAAGGCATCCTTTCAGAAGAGTTAGTGATAGGTCTTGCAACAGGCGGCTGTCCCCATACCGCTGTCAGGGAAGACCCCTCGATGAATATATCTGTCATTGAAGAAATGGAATCCAAATACGGCTACCTTGACTTGATAATAATTGAAAGCGGTGGTGATAATATCACGACAACCTTTAGTCCGGCACTCGCAGACTATTTTATTTACATTATAGACGTATCTGGAGGAGACAAATATCCGCGAAAAAGGGGCTTGGGAATAGAGACATGTGATCTTTTGGTGATAAACAAGATCGATCTGGCCCCCCATGTTGGAGCTGACCTTGCAATTATGGAAAGGGATGCAAAAGAGGTCAGAGGAGATAAGCCATACGTTCTTGTAAACTGCAAGACGGGTCAAGGCATAGAGCAGGTGACGGAACATATCATAAGGGATATATTGTTTGAGGCTGCGCCAAAGACCGTTGCTAAAACCTGAAAAAGGGATGGAAGCAGCAGCCGCCGCTGATCTCAGGCACTTTACTCCAAAGTCCGTTCCTCCAGAGGTACTTGCGTACGGCTCGGACTTGGCTCAGCTTAGCGTGGGCAAGGCAGGCAAACTTGGGGCTCTTGTTCTAAGGCTTGAGCAGGACAAGAGTAATGGCAAAACTTCTGTAAAAGAGCAGTACTCTCGTGTTCCACTTTACACCCAGCGTGCCCTTTACCTTGAAGAGGGGCTCTCAAACATGGCCTATATGTATATCATTTCGCCCTCAGGCGGGGTATTGCAAGGTG
>DAINRW010000159.1:0-3395 GCA_036741615.1 Nitrososphaera sp. | reverse complement strand
AAGGCTTCAAAAGTCATATCGTCATAGGTCGCACCAAGCCCCCCTGTTGTTATCAAGATATTGGGTTTTCTTGCAAGGGATTCTCTCACTGCAGACGAAATTTCACCAAGATCGTCACGTACAACCGTTACTCTTCTTACAACACCCCCAACATTTGTAATCTCGCTGCAAAGTGAGTATGCATTAGTGTTGAGGGTGATGCCTGATAGAAGCTCGGTACCTATGCACAGGATTTCAATGATCATGCTTTGAAGATCCTGCTCAACATAATTAGCTCAGGCCCACTTGTAAGGTTGCCTACAACTACGGACTTCATATTTGCCACTATTCCAGATGAGAGAAATGGCACGCCGCCATTCACCGTTACTGGCTCTGCTGGTACTTGTAGTATTTCTGAAATTTCCCTCACCTCGTCCTCAGTGGCATTGGGGTGAACACCTGCTCCGCCATTAGTGGCGACGATCATTGATCCTGTTTGAACAAAGCCTCCTACAGTCATAGAGCTGGAGGGGACACCAAGCACATCTTGTACTTGACGATCGGCCTCCCCTTTAAAGAGCGGTGATACTATTGCACCATTATCGTTTGTTACAATTAGGTTGCCTATGGCAGTGAACTTGCTTTTGACCCTCTCAACGTTGAGGTGAGTTGACTGTTTCAGCATCTGAACTTCATCATCCGTTGCTATTGGTGGCAGGAGCATACCATTGTTATTTATGACCGCCATCGGGCCAAGGAGTCGAGTTCCTGCTATAGAAGCATAAACTTCGCTTACCTGCAGGTAGTCGGCAAGCTTTTCTGTCTTGGTCTCGGCAAAACCAGATGGTACTAAGATGATGCTATCATTTGCCTTGACGAATATGCCGATATTGGGGCTCTTATATACAGTATAGCGATATATCGCCAATATGTATATGAAAATTCAGAAATAAAGGATATGAACCTAGCGCTTATGGGTGATCGGTTCTTTCTGATGAATTCTGGGATCATCGTCTAAAAAATAATGTTTACTCCTTCATTTTCTGCAATTTTTAAATACAAGTATACGAGCGATAATCACAAAAATTATGGAAAGCTCATGAAAGCACAAAAACACCCTGTACTTGTTACAGCAAGAAGTGTGCTGGAGAGAGGAAGGGTTAGATCAATCAACAAAGGCACCTAACAATTCTTGGGTTTAAAAAAGAGGATGTCCAAGGTCATAGTGTTTATTATAGCCTGCTTGTGGTAAGCTATAGCTATGTCAAATCCATTTTACGACAGAGACATTGTTTCGATAAAGGATTTTTCCAAGGACGACTTGGAGTTTGTATTTGATGCTACCGATAACATAAGCCAGCTCAAGCATAGTCAGCGAGGTGAGCTTGGCAAGGGAAGGACTCTTGGGTATATTTTCTACGAGCCTTCCACAAGAACTAGAATGAGCTTTGAAGCTGCAATGGCTTCGCTTGGAGGAAGCTCCATCGGGATCTCTGATTTGAAGTCATCTTCTGTAGAAAAGGGGGAAAGCCTTGCTGATACAATAAGAGTCATAGACCTATATTCTGACGTGACCCTACTTCGCCATCCTCTGGATGGCTCTAGCAGGTATGCAGCCGAACTCGCGGAAAATCCCATCATAAATGCGGGAAGCGGAAGCGAAGAGCATCCTACGCAGGCCCTGCTTGACTTATATACCATATTAAAAGAGAAGGGCAAGATTGATGGCCTGTCCTTGGCTATAGTGGGCGATCTGAAATATGGGAGAACTGTATATTCATTGCTCTATGGCCTTGCCAATTATAAGGTGCAAGTGCATCTTGTGTCGCCGCCTACACTAAGGATTAGAAAAGAATCGCTCTATGAAATACAGGACCGGCTTAAGATAAAGGAGCACAGTAAGCTCGATGAAGCGTTGCCAGAAATTGATGTTATTTATGTTACAAGAATACAGCGTGAGCGCTTCCCGGATGTGCAAGAGTATGAAAAGGTCAAGGGGACTTACACAATAGATGAAAACATACTGGCAAAGTCCAAGTCAGACATCGCAGTCATGCATCCTTTGCCACGAGTGGATGAAATTTCACAGTCAATTGATCACACGAAAAATGCAATATACTTCAAACAAGCATCTTATGGAAAGGAATTAAGAGCTGCACTATTGGCTCTTATGCTGAACGAGAACATGTCAAGGTAGCATGATAAAACTAATTTGCATGACCCCGAATAAGTAATTGTTGACAGGGGTATTTTATCCTCGATTGTGAAAAGCAAAAGAATAAAAACTTGTCAACTTCTAACTTTGACAGATCTTCTTTATTGCACATTTCACAAGAAATCACAATTCTAACATGTATGGAAAGACCTGCAATATTCGTCATAAAATTATTATAAGTTCTTACATCATCGACAAGCCTGTCGCAAGCAGGACGTATGTATATGTGTCAGGGGAAAAGTAATAGAGTTTCATAAGAGACCTGCATACATGCATACATAGATTGTCATCAGTCAGTCTATATGATATCTCTATTGCTTGTGTTCGGGCTAGAATAAAGACCCTTTACAGTTACGACTCCTGTCGACAGCTCAGACCCTCAGGCATAGTTGCCCTTTATCGATGACTTGGCGCCACAGGCTTCGCAAATCAAAAATGCAACCTTTGGCTTGATCTTTTCAGTATGTGTGTCGGGGCTCCCACACACTGGGCATTGAACATATTCTTTGATGTAGCGATCGATGAGTGCCTGAAATGACGAAAGTGTCTTACGGCCCAAAAATATCACGCGATCACCAGATATGTAGCCTGCAGAGGCAAGCTCTTTGTTGAGGTAAAACAGGAGTTTTTCAGGATCTCTCCGTAGTGCCTTCGGAAAGTCCATGAAGTTGCGGAAAAAAGTATTCTTGCCAACCAAGATTATCTCGGGAGTCGGAATCTCAAGCCTTGATCTTGTTTTCTTGGTAGTATTGCCCACTTTGTCCTGCAGCCTCTTGAGCATGTCTTCATAGTCGCTAGCGGACTGAGCTTTCACAGACATATCCGTTGCACTTCTGTCTAATTAATGTATATCGACTGTGATAAAATTATCAGATATCCTCTTTTTTGTAACTGCCATTGCTGCCAACGACGAATCACATCCAATCCAGTGATGGCTAAGCTTTTCTGCAACCGAAAGTGTAGTACCCGAACCACAGAAAAAGTCGGCAATAAGATCATTAGGTCTTGAAAACTGGCTGATTATGCGTTCCAGGAGTTGGGTATGCTTTTCAGTGCCGTAACCTGTAGAATAATTGTAAGCTTCAATATCAAACCAAACATTATCGATTATCCTGTGTGTTTTTGGAGGGATCCAATACTCTGGATATTTCCTGTGTGATAGTTTTCTGACAAACTCTAGTTTTTTGCTGGTAGCTTGCCA
>DAINRW010000158.1:0-3411 GCA_036741615.1 Nitrososphaera sp. | reverse complement strand
ACCAAATATTTCATCGGCAGGCCGATTTTGGCAGCAGTTGCTACCACTATAACAAGTCCAAGGCCGTACAGCATATCAGCAAATGGAACTAGTATGGTAATGCCGGATTCTGTATCAATGACTCCTCCTAACACAAGCCCTATTCCGAGGAATCCAAGTGCAAATCCTGCCAAGTGGATTACTAGACCTTTTATTGCATGGTTGCCTGTCCGTGCTTCAAGACTACTATTACTATTAGACTGTTCTGACATTCTATCCTGAGCCTCTCCAATTCATATCCTGCTCTAAAAAAAGAAGGATGAACGTGCTAGTTCCACATTCCCCCGCCGAACCAATGTGGCTTGCCTGGTCCGTGCCATTGTCCAATTCCTCCATGTCCGTGTCCACCCCAGAGCCCGAATGGCATCTGATGGCCAAAGGAGCCAAATGACTGACCTGCAGATGTGAAAAGCACACTACCATTTCCTGGATCTACTACCACCAAATGCCCCGTCTGGTTGTCAATTTCTGACACAAAGAACGTGTATACAAGATACCCCTGCACTATTCCCAGATGTCCGCCAAACACGGTTCCGTTGGTTACCTGTCCTTGCGCAGTTCGTGCCGCTTCAACAAATGACACGTTAACATTTTCATTGATAAAGTTAGTTGTCTCATTTGCCACGCTTACAGAGCCATTTATTTGTGGCAACCCTTCACCCGGCCAAATCATCATCCTCCTCTGCTGACCATCCTGCTGCTCCTGTGCAATTGCTTGTGCTAAAGATGACACTACCAAAACGGCAGATAGTGCACCCACAGCCAAGATTGCAACCACTATTATTACTTTCTTGGTGAGAAAGTTTTTTGTTTCTGACATGCATAGGCTTTGTGAAGAATTATTTTAACCATTGTTGACCCATGACACGTAACATAGTTACCACACCCTTAATGTAGCTAGGCCAAGAAGCCATTTAGGAAGGTGTTGCACGATAGTTGCTGGTGACACAAATGCCGCGCCTTGATGGTTGTTGTAATTTATATTCATCACCATTAATCAATCCTGCAGCATACGAGCCCGACAAATCTGGTTAAAATGGTTCACGAATACCGCGATAGAGTCTACATTAGAAAGGATGTGATACTGAAGCTATCAGAGTATGGAGAGCTTAATCAGACCAAGCTTATGAGTTACTGTGGACTAAATAATGTAAAGCATCGGGGCATAATCGATGACATGGTCGATAAGGGCTTGATAGAAAGGTTTGAAGAACCATGGGGTAACAAGACGATAATCAAGTACAAGGTTTCAGAAAAGGGGAGAGCAATTCTTCAGGCGATATTGGAGCCATACGAAGTATTGTTCCCAAGGAGCGAGGGAGAAAATAAAACTTGATGATTAAGATCACCACGACTACTATAGGTAACATAGTTACTGCATTCCTTATAATGAGCCGGAGGGGACTTTATAGGTAGTGGCCGCAGATCCAATCAAAGATAAGCCTGTAGAAAACATCTTTAGGATAACTGATGAAATAGTTCACCAGCTAAACAAGACTAAAAAAATGGTTATCCTGATGATAGTTTCTATCGTTGTCGTATTGCCTGCAACACACATCATTTCCTTTGCATTGATTGGAGACACAGAATTTGACGGCAGTAATGAAGGTCGACCGCCATGGTTTGACGGCTCTGACGGTGGCGGGCCTCCAAATAATCCTGCATTTAGAATAGTTCAGGTTGTTGTAATTGCCACTATTCTCTTCTGGTTAGGGATTGGGATTAGGCAGTGGTTTGTGTTTTCAAAATGGACTAAAAAGTACAAGCAGTACAAAGACCTTCAGAAAAAGATCGATGAAAAGCTGGATTATGATGATGATGATGATAAAGACGAAGTGAATAAGGGGCAAAGACAATAGCAGAATAATATAATCTTGCACTTTCTTCACTTTGAGAAGGGTTGAAGCAGAAGTGGAGACGGGTCGACAATTCTCTACAAAACTCTTCTTTCAATATAATATTACTGCTAGTAGTCAACCCACACCTACTGATCAGATTAAAGAATGTCTGCCGTCACTGAGCAAAGTTGACTATGCAATTTACAAATCGTAAGAAGTTGAGACTGTTTTTTTATGGTATTATCAACTTACTTATCAGATATAGTGCACTACATAGATGACTATACAGATATGAGTGAATACGAAAATATGCGAACTGCGGATATTATTGCAGATGCATTACTGGATTGGAATGTTGATACCATCTTTGGTTTACCTGGTGACGGCATTAATGGATTTATGGAAGCCTTGAGAACAAGGCAAGATAAAATCAGGTTTATACTTGTAAGACACGAAGAATCTGCAGCATTTATGGCATGTGCGTACGCAAAATATACAGGAAAGATAGGAGCATGTGTTGCCACTTCGGGTCCTGGTGCGATACACCTTTTAAATGGGTTATATGATGCCAAAATGGATAATACGCCTGTAATTGCAATAACAGGCAGCACCTACTCTGATCTAATGGGTTCGTCGTACCAGCAGGATGTAAATTTATTACAATTATTTTCAGACGTTTCTGTTTATAATAATATAATAACTACTCCAGAACAAGCAGAGATGGCTGTTGACATAGCATGTAGAACCGCATTTGCACAAAGAGGAGTGAGCCATTTGACAATCCCAATAGATGTGCAAGAAAAAAAACTCCAAGGAAAATACTCACAGCACAAAGTCCCAGGTCACACATCGGATATTTTTGTTGCTGCAGGGGATGTTTTGCCTGATAGACGCATATTAGAGAAGGCAGCTGAAATTATTAACTCAGGAAATAAGATAGTCATACTTGTTGGCCAAGGCGCATTAAATGCAGGCCAAGAAGTAATATCAATAGCAGAGAGAATTGGAGCTCCCGTTGTTAAGGCCCTATTAGGCAAAGCTGTGATTCCCGATAACCATCCTAATAGCATAGGCGGTATTGGTATGTTGGGAACTGAACCTGCTATGGATGCCATGAGTGAAACTGACACATTGTTAATGATTGGGACGTCATTTCCTTATATCGAATATCTTCCTAGACCAGGACAAGCAAGAGGTGTTCAAATTGACATCAAGGCTGAAAGAATAGGATTACGTTATCCAGTTGAAGTGGGCTTGATCGGTGATTCAAAAAGAGTATTGTCTGCTCTGCTCCCTTTGCTCCGAGACAGAACAACAAATGGCAGCAGCGATATCAAGCATCATCAGCAATATCGGCAAGAAGAAGAACAACAACAGGAATTTCTAAGATCAAAGCAGCAATCAATGAAAGAATGGACTGAGTTACTTGATAGACAAATTAAGCAGGCTGATAAAAAAAAGCCGATCAAACCACAAGCCATAGCTAGTGCAGTTTCTGAAGAATTGCAGGATAATGCTATAATTTCGGTGGATA
>DAINRW010000157.1:0-3426 GCA_036741615.1 Nitrososphaera sp. | reverse complement strand
CAAATGTGATGCCATCGGATACTTCTAAGTTAGCGTTTAGGATGTATTCTCCATTTCCAGGGCTCTCAAGAACGTCGGGGTCATTTATCGTTTGAACAACCTCTTGAAAGGAAGCATTGCAGTTTATGGTAATGGTATTCTCTGCTTCATCGTAGTCTATACACGCTAGTTCTCCTGCTTCTGCAGTAAAGGAGACATGCTTCTCATATGATATCAATCCTGTGAACAGAAATAGAAGAACGCCAATAGCAGAAACGTTGATGATTTTTTCATAAGGATTGGCCATGACGCTGATGCTTTAAGAACTTAATATAAGTTCTAGAACTTAAACAAATCGGTTTTCTTCTACTAGAAGAAGGTTGTATTCTCTACTATAAACAGATTCAGCAATTATCGAACAACAAGCACCGAGCACAGAGAATAGGTAACAACTTTGGATGCAACGCTTCCCAGATAAAGAACAGAAACAAAGGTTAAGGTCGTTTTTATCGC
The DNA here is from genome assembly GCA_036741615.1 of Nitrososphaera sp. Classification (GTDB taxonomy): domain Archaea; phylum Thermoproteota; class Nitrososphaeria; order Nitrososphaerales; family Nitrososphaeraceae; genus Nitrososphaera. The sequence continues at coordinate 2,934 of DAINRW010000157.1, read as the reverse complement.
TGCTTCTCCTGTGATAGCTGTTGTTGTTGTTGTTAGATAAGTAGGATGCAAACTAAGTAATTTTTGTCATTAAGCTAGCACGACTATGTGCAAGAACAGCATACAAAGACTGCATCAAAGAATTCAAATTGCAAATACACGATAATTGTTATTCAATGGCTGACAAAATAACATCCAAAGACCTCGCGGATAAGAAAGGCGATTTTGTTCTGATAGATGTGAGAGAAGCAGATGAAGTAGCTGAAGATGGTGGTGACCTAATTGAAGGAGCTGTGAATATTCCTCTTGGACAGCTAATAAGAAAAACAAGGCAGGGCGGATTAGACGACCTAAAGGGAAAAACCATATGCACTTACTGCAATGGAGGATATAGAGGCAATATTGGTGCTGATGAACTAAACAAGAAAGGGTTTACGGCCGTGACTATCGATGGCGGCTATGCAGCTTGGAAAGAGGAGGAAAAGAAGAATAAGAAATGAGCTCTACCTCTAAACCTGTTATTATTGAAAAGGTAGCAATGATAGTGGAAATGACAAAGACGTGACAATAAAGCAGGGATTACGACAGAACCTTAGTCAATTTGTAATCCTAATTGTAGTTAACGCCTTTGTCGGCGCAATGATTGGCCTTGAACAAACTGTAGTCCCTCTAATCGGCAAGGATATCTTTGGCATCCAATCCAATGCCATTATTTTATCCTTTATTGCAAGTTTTGGGCTTGTCAAGGCTTTGCTCAATCTTTATGCTGGTGCCTTAGCAGAGAAGTGGGGAAGAAAGAAAGTCTTGATTACAGGATGGCTATTTGGCATCCCTGTCCCATTCATTTTGCTTTTTGCCCCTGACTGGAATTGGATAATCTTTGCAAATGTGTTGCTAGGCGTGAATCAGGCTTTAGCATGGTCAATGACAGTCAACATGAAAATTGACTTGGTGGGTAAGGAGAAAAGAGGGCTTGCCTTAGGTCTTAACGAGTTTGCAGGATATCTCTCTGTAGCGATGGTAGGATTTGCAACAGGTTATTTGGCGTCTGTATATGGACTTAAGCCGTTTCCATTCTATATTGGAATTGCTTTTGCAGTGCTTGGCACCTTGCTGTCTTGGATTGTTGTAAGAGACACAAAACAATTCTTGCTTCTTGAGACAAAAAATCATGATGACGATAATGACGATGTAAAGCACAAAGAACCTGGACTGACAGAGAGCAGCATCAGCATCAGCAGCAGTAGTAGTAGTAGTAGTCATAGTCGGCTCACTTTCAAGCAGGTATTTGCTCAAACATCATGGCAAAATAGAACACTTCTGTCTGTGAGCCAAGCGGGTCTTGTGAACAATCTTGTATTTGGAGTCTCATGGGGACTTTTTACGCTATATTTTGCATCCTTTAACTTGAATGTGAATGAAATTGGATTTCTCAAAGCACTGCACCCAGCAGTATGGGGAATATTGCAGCTTGGCACAGGAACCCTAAGCGATAAGATTGGTCGTAAGAGCCTGATTTACACAGGCATGATTATCCAGGCAGCAGGAATCTGGATTGTGATATTTGCAAATTCAATGTTAGGCTGGATAATAGGTATGTCTTTGCTCGGGGCAGGGACTGCCTTTGTTTATCCAACATTACTTGCAGCTATTAGTGATGTTGCGCATCCAAAATGGCGAGCAACTTCTTTGGGTGTCTATAGATTCTGGCGGGATTTGGGTTTTGTCTTTGGAGCAATTGGCATTGGCTTCTTAGCAGACTTGTTTGGAGCTAGTCTAGCAATTAATTTTGTAGCTTGGATTGCTCTAGCATCTGGAGTTTTTGTATTTGTATTCATGCATGAAACAAAGCAGAAGAGTCGGCAACAATCATCGCAATAATAGAATTTATCATAAAAGCAGGCTTAGAATTAGAGGAGTGATGAACCTAGCGATTCATTGAAATCCAACAGCAGTAACAATCCTGCCATGTGCTATTGGACATTCTCTAGGGGAAGGACTACTCCTACATTCTAAAGGAAGGCAGCCACAATCAGCACATATTATTTCCATACTATAAGACAATCACGCGATTGAATTAAAAAGACTTCATCTATGAGAAAATATATAACATAACAATAGTGCCATCTGCTGTCCTTGCAGTTAGGTTTGGTCTTGAGTATAGATATAATTCCAAAATCGGTTCATGTTACGTTGTTGCCTGCGATTCCAAACACGAATCTCCACAACAGGAATGATGATTCTGTATGAATAATTTGATTATCTCAGTATCTCTAACTACAGTAGCAGCATTAACAACACAATGATTGAACCTATTTTCTTCCCCAGTTAATGCCGTTCCAAATCCTTTCGTGTAGATAATAGATGATAGTAGCAGACACACTGAAAAAAGTCGTTATGATAGTGGTCTGTCCAAGATTGCCTGTAAAAATCCAAGATATTATAGCCAAAAGAGCTGTTAGAATTGCACGATAGGTCAGCATCTTGACTATAGAGCGTTTTCTGCTTTCTTCTGCTGCCATAAACCCATGGGTTGAAAGTTAGCGGAAGCAGTTAAAGCCTATTGTCTGTTTAGCGTGGCGCATAAAATATTATGAAGGCTCCGATGACAGCAATTATCGAGCCGATAAGGTTTCTTTTTGTCCACTAGTCTACCCTAAATAATTGCTGACACTATGAAAATACCGCTCCATGCTGCGTACACTCTCTACCAAACTCAGCGGGTTGCAATGTCGAGATTATCTCATAGACAACGAGGACTGTGTGTCATACCTCTAGTATCTTATTGTCTTATCATTTTGCTCCTCGTAGCATGAGTTAGTCATTGCTATCGATAAACAGATTGCAAGAAATATCGTCCAATAATGGAATTATTCGTAGACTGAAGAATGTGATTGAGAGTTATGACCTCCCACTAGCCTTGACCTCTTCTCGGGTGCCTTCCAATCCTTCTTT
>DAINRW010000156.1:0-3435 GCA_036741615.1 Nitrososphaera sp. | reverse complement strand
GACTAGGGATATTGCGGTCATCGTCTAGTTTGGTTAGGACACTGGCCTTCCATGCAATACGCGAAGTTAGCCCGTAACCCGGGTTCAAATCCCGGTGACCGCATTGTTATTCTTCGTCTTCTTCTTCTTCTTTTTCTTGTCTTTTTCTTAGCCTAACTCACTTGAGAAACTCTTTTCCTGCAGTGTCGTGCCAGATTCGATTGTGGCAGAGCCGGTTATTCGCCAATTAATATCAGTGCTATTATTCAGTATCCTGCTGAAGAGATTTGCCATCTCATCTGTGTATTGCAATGTCATTGTGTCAGGTATAATGACTGGTTCGTTTGAAAAGAAAGCTGGTCTGCCTGTCACAGGAACGTCTTCATATGATATGGTATCTGACCCCACAGGAGCACCGTCGGCAAACAAATCATACGCGATTTTGGAAGTCGTAAGGGTAAATTCATTGGTATTCGTTACCTGTAGCGCCACTCTAAGATCAAGTCTTTGTTCGCCTTCGCTGCCAGACTGTAGTTCGACCCCTGTCAGTTGGATTGCGACTCTTTCTGGATCAAAAGGCGTCTGTACGATAAGCGGATAGAAAATGATCGCAAGGGCGACTGCAGCGATGGCTCCGATAAGCACGATTCTTCTGGGGCCTATTATCAACTACGTTGCTAGCTGTCTAGGTGAGCTGATTAAAACCTTTCTGGAAAGAGATACTATTTTTGTTGATTTAGTATAATTGCGCTTTTGATATAGAAAGAGCTTTATGCAATAATCGTGGTGCTTGGTTTTGCGATTACCAACAGGAGTTGTCAAGCTGCCGCAATTTTTCCGTCAGTAATATATTACGACGATGCGAAAAAGCTTCATGGTTGTAGCAGACGGCCTCGTGATGTGGGTGCATCTGTTGGGCGCATCAATATGGGTTGGAGGCTCAATCTTTCTAGGTATCGTGCTTGTTCCGGTTCTCAAGGCTCATACTAAGTCCCTAGAAGAGATGGTTGGATTGATGGTAAAGATCGGTAGGCGATTCAACAAGATATCTATCCCTGCTTTCGCTGCGTTAATAGCAAGTGGCATCTACAACTCACGTGCTTTTATTGGAGAGCCTAGCGCTCTTCTTGACACCACTTATGGTAATATCTTGCTCATAAAGATCATCTTAGTCATAGGAACTATCCTGGCATATGTGGTACATATCAGGTTACTCGATGCAGATATGGAACGCAAGATAATGTCAGGTCAGGGAGGTAACGTGTACGTCCAATCAGTACGAACCAAGATAATCATTCTAGGCGAGGTTATTGTCGTCTTTTCAGTTGCAATACTCCTGTTGGCAGCGCTTCTCAATACAGGTATCTAACCCTCTACCGTGACAACATAATTTCCGCCGTGATCATCTATACTGTATTTGCATCCAACGATGTCGCTTACAACACGTAAGTTTGTTAGCAGATGCCGCGTAACTCGCGCAACCCGGTACTTAGATCTACCCTTACTCAAAGCAAGCGGAATAACGAGCATATCTGCAAGAAACGGGTCTATAGTAGCCTCTGCAAGGATACTTTGCAAGAATCTTTCTGCAGCCTCCACTCCGACGAGCTCTGCACGTTTGCCAAGCTCCCCTATTGAATCACCACCAATGTAGATACCTTGGTCGGACGCGCAGTACACTAGAATTGACGACCCTGGAGAATTAGAGCTTTCTATTGATGCTGTATAATTGCTGCATCGAATATCCTTTTTCTCCAGGGCGATCAAGGCAGAAGATACCTGTCGCTTAGCAACATGCACAGGAAGCTGGCTGCATACACTGATAATCTTTGGCTCAAGATGCATAGAAGCCAGGAATTCCATCGTGTCAGGCCTTCTGCAGGGATTGATGGTTGATTGCACAATACCACCTCCATTTGGATAGTATCCACGCTTCAATACATCCACTGAGAACTTTGAACCAATGCTCAGATAGCTTTTTGCAACAATGTGCTTGATATAATCGATTGTCGGGCTTGTCTTGACGTCTGTTCCTCCGGTGATCTCAATGTGAAGGCTGTTATTAGTGAATGAAACTGCCGGAACTACAGTCATCAGAGTCAAAGGGATGCTGCCAGCTGTGCCAATATCAAATTTAACCGAGCCGCCCTCGAATCTGTCGGAGGGTGAGAATCTAATCCATTCAGCACCAACCTTCAGGTTTTCGAATTTCCCGTGAAAGAGCTCAGCAATAATTTTGATTCCTGTCAGATGCTGCGGGCGCAGGCCAGGGTTTACCCTGTTTGCTCGAATATTGGTAACTTCGACTGGCTTGCCAGTTATTGCGGAAAGCGAAATTGCAGTGCGCAATATTTGCCCGCCACCCTCCCCTTGGGACCCATCTATTTTGACTAAGCGGGCAGATAATGTCACGTTGTAAGGACCAGTTGTAAGTTAACTTAAAAATATTTATGAATTCTTCACCTCATGTTAAATCATCAAATAACCCAGTTGCGGCATCCATGATTATTACTCGACCAACATGCCACATGCTATGATGTGAAAGTATTAAGCGGTCAGGCATGACAACCAGAAATATTAAATTAGCGCTCGGTAACCGTGCTTTCATGAAAGCGGGAGTCGCCCAGCATGGCCAAAGGCGTAAGACTGAGGCTCTTATCCCTTAGGGGTTCGTGGGTTCAAATCCCACCTCCCGCACCTTTTAGTCATTGACTGAAAAACTGTCAAACTCAATATTGTTTATTGTTTGCTTTTAGAAAGAGACGTATATGTGCTAAATAGTAAATAAAAAGAAAAAGATGTTGGCGGTTATTGTCCTCCGCCGCCGCCGCCGCCAAATAGGTCTTGTAGTGGGTCGGTGATACCGCTAAGTGGACCGCCGCCACCTTCACCTTGTTGTTCGCCTTCGCCGCCGCCTAAGAGACCGCCAATTCCACCTTCACCTTCTTGTTCCTGCTGTTGTCCTGGGGGTGCCGTTTGTGCGATCATGGTACCATTCTCTCCTGCCAGCCCTGAGATGATGCCGTATATCGGCTGTCCCTGGAAGTGGTTGTCTGTCTGGTCAGGTGCTGGCATTATAGTCATGACTGCTCCATTTGGAGTCATAGTCAGTGTTGTATTAGCGCCTGGCCACGAATTGGTGCCATTTGTATAAATATCTGCAACTCCAGCTATCGTAGCCTCCTGGCCTTGAACTAGCTGTACAGTGTTACTGCCGCCTATTGCAAAATTGGTGATGTTGTGCGTGTGATATTCAGTACCGTCAGGATGCACCATTATAAAGTTGGCTGAAAACTCACTCACATTTCCGCTTTGGACATTCAGGTTCCAGTTACCTCCTAGGATATATTGTGGCATTTGGCCTCCGCCGCCGCCACCTGCTGCTGTCTGGTTGCCGCCGCCACCTGCTGCTGTCTGGTTGCCGCCGCCACCTGCTGCTGTCTGGTTGCCGCCGCC
>DAINRW010000155.1:0-3440 GCA_036741615.1 Nitrososphaera sp. | reverse complement strand
AACACAGATGAGAGCAGGAATTCACTTTCTGGATTTTGTTCTCTATCAGTCATTTATTTTTGGCCATTTAATTGGGATGACGAAATGTGAGGAACTTGTATGAGCAGGGCATAAGCTTAGCCCATGCTTATTGAGATAGTGCAGAGATGCCAGTCAGTACCCTCTTCCATATCTTCACAAGACCTTAAAGACTTAGCATAGTCACGACAATAATACAAGATTGTAAAATGTAAGAACAGAAGCTCTATAACTCAAAGCGCCTATCTTTTGCTCACTATTACCAACATTCTCAAGCATAGTAAAGATACAGAAATTTGGATCGCCCCCTATCTTCACTTCAATAACCGCATTGTAAATAAATCAAGCCGTATTAGATACTTTTAGTATATTCATCAACTCTATCATTCTTTGCATAGTTTGTGGATGGAGGTGATGCTCCATGCTTTCGGCATCTTCGTTTGCAATCCTTTCGCTAACACCGATCATTTTTAGAAACTCTGACAAAACGCTATGTCTGTCGTGTATGATCTTTGCTATGTTCATGCCTTTCTCTGTTAACTGAATACCACGGTATCTTTCGTAATTCAGTAGGCCGCTTTGGTCGAGCCGGCGGACCATCGTAGTCACACTAGGTGGCCGAACATTTAGATAATCGGCAACATCGGCCAAGGGGGCATAGCCTTTATGTTGAACAAGCTCATAGATAGTTTCCAAGTAATCTTCCATCCTAAATGTGCACTCAGGTCTTTTAGCATTGTTTGCGCCTCTAATTGAGGTAAGCCGGCTATCACCAGAATTGACGATGCTATTTAATGTATTTGTTAAGGGAATCCTTTTTCTTGACTGAGCCCTTTGGTTTTGTTGTTGTCTCTTGTTTGCATCTATTGCTGTTAGATCCTTTTGTAATTTACTCATGATGGGATAATCAAACCCGTTAGATACATTATGAACATGCCTGCGGCAAATCCTGTAATGACTGACGCATTTGACAGCATCTTGCCTCTGCCAGCCTCCTCCCGTGACATTCCCTGGTATATCAAAAATACAACTTGGAATATTGCACCCGCGCCTATCGACAGAAATATTATTGCAGCGATAGGAGAATAGACAAATCCTCCAATCCAAGTGCCAAAAATGGTCGGGACTCCAGCTATTAGGCCCATGATGATCATTTTGCCCAACATTCTTCTCACCCTTGCCTTAGCAAGCGGAGAGACTATTGCAAAACCTTCTGTAGTATTATGAATCATAAACCCTACAATGAGAAATGTACTTAACGCAAGTTCTCCAAGGACAACAGAAGCTCCTATGGCTAGCCCTTCTCCAAAGTTGTGAAGTCCAATTCCAATTGATATCATCAATGCTATCGCGATAGGCTTAACGACTAGTTGTTGATGATGATGTTGCGCATCCAAAGTTTTTGTCTGGCCTGAAGGTGTAGAGTCATATGAAGAAGATTCATGCACTTCCTCAGATGTGCTATGTTTAATTCTTTCACCCAGCTTAGAAGATGCGTACATCAATGCAAGAAATGATAATATTGTTGCTAATGCAATCAGAATCTGGCCGTTGAAGACCGCTGCTACGCTCACTGCGGCGATTTCGTTTCCCTCAGCTAGGGCATCAATTCCCAAGAAGACTAGCAAACCAGCAGTTAGGCTGAGAAAGAATCTATATTTTCCAATACTGAGCCTCTTGATAAACGGAAGCCACAGGAGTCCTGCCAAGACAGGTATGATGCCAACATATGTTCCAATAAGCGCAAATAATGATGCCTGTGTCACATCAGGAGTTGCAGCAGGAGCAGCTGCGTTGACACCCTTGCTGAACCGTGTGCCATCAGAGCTAGTCACACCGATCTCATAAGGCTCTCCCTCATTCCAAGGAAATGGAATTATTAGTTTTGCTTCTGCAAACCTTGGCAATTCTTTGCTAGGCTCTATTGCAGCCTGCTGGATTCTGTCATTGACATCTGCTTGAGCTACGGTAACATCGATTGGCCCGGTATTGCGAATGAATGCGTTTATTTTTCCGCCTTCTTGAAACTCTATCCTCTCTATAGTAATTTCAGGAAGTGGCGTACCCACACCAAGAAACTCCTGACCAGGACCGAAAATAAAGGCAACCATGGCTGCTAAAACAGCAAAAGGAACCAATGCAACCATTACCATTTTTGCGCTTGCAAATGAACGTCGTTGTAATGATGATGAGGATTTTGAGGATGATGAACTATGAATTCTATCTTCTTCTTCCATGGTTACGTGCCAACATCTCCTGATATCGGTGTGGGCTGGGGGAAACTATTGCGACTGCTGCTATCACCATCCGATATCGTCTTTGCAGGGTCCTTAACTAAGAACATTCCTACCCAGCCTTTCTCCGCAAACTCGGTCTTGTGTGCGTGAAACATATACTGACCAGGGTACTTGTAGTTAAACTCAAGTATGGCTCGCTCGCCCTGACTCATAGTCACCATATCTGTATATTCATCAGAAGCCATATTCGTGCCACTACGGTATAGCTGGTATAGATTACCGTGCAGATGGAAGTTGTTTATCTGGTCAAATTCTAGCATGTTAACAAGGTATACTCTGACAAGCTTGCCTTGCTCTATGTCTATAGGATGATGCATATAGTAGTAAGGAATAGTGTTCACGGCATAGAAGTTATTTTCTGTATCAAAATCTGTGTCAAACCCATTCATAATCATGACCATTTCGTCAGCTGGCGGTCTAGGAGTCTTGGGATCAACAATGTATACTCCATACAGGCCACGTGATATGTGTTCCTCAAGTGGGGTTACATGGCAGTGATAGGGGTATACTCCAAAAGCTTCAGCGTAAAATTCATACGTGAATCTGCCTTGCGGGTTAATAATTTCAAACACTCCATCCATCTCTGACTCGTGGATGCCGTGTGTATGTATTGAATGAGGCTTTGAGCCGTTATTGAGAAAATTTATCCTTATCAGATCTCCTTCAGTAGCCCTTAGAGTTGGGCCAGGTATGGTACCATTAAAAGTCCATACATTGTACACTACACCAGGTGATATCTCCATCATTTGCCTATCATCTGCAACAAGAGTGAACTCCCTTAGAGTGGTACCGTCAGCAAGTTTAGAAACGCGTCCGTAGTCAAAAGATCTAAGATATTTGTTAGGGTCTATAACCACTTCGTCGCTGACAGTACTGTAACTGTTTACAGGATCTAAAACATCTCCGCTAGTTTCATGTAATCCATAACCCGCCGTATGTCCCCCAATAGTATCTTTTTTAAATTCACTATTTTGGGCAGTGGCGAATAAACCGACAAAAGATTGGCTGGCAACCGCAAACGCAGTAGATAGAACCGAGGCTGCAATTGCGACGACAACGATAAGTTTTACAGTAGTCATTACTTATGCAGAATTAATAAGTTAACTTGAGTAATAAACCTTTGCC
>DAINRW010000154.1:0-3512 GCA_036741615.1 Nitrososphaera sp. | reverse complement strand
TAGCGCCAGTTGCTAGCATGGCATCGACGATTTCTTTTGATTTTGCAATCCGGTCGTTTTCCATCAGTAGGATTTCCTGATACTTGTTGTTCTCTTTTATCCATGACTCTTTGATGGGCTTGAGATCAAGTTTTGCAATCAGGATTCTAGCATTCCTAACCTCAAGTGGGAGTTCTGGATCCATCCTATTTCTTTCAAGCACTATACCGTTGACAACCTGATCCTCGATGCTCGTCTTACGTATTACCATTATTGATTTGTTGAAATCATACTGGCCATTGTACCTTGCATTCTCTCCAACAGTTCTGAGCGCCGAAATAACAAGATTGGCAAGTCTTTCTCCATCAAGCTTGGATGCAAGTGAAGTTCTAATGACTTGCTCAAGCTCGATGTCATTGGTTGAAATGTGCTTTGCTTCTTCCTCTAGCAGTTGGCAGGCAAGTCTTACTCCATTTTCAATCCCCTCTGCAACCTTTGTTGGGTGAACACCTAGCTCCTTTATCAGGCGCTTGCCCTCCTTTATCATTTCTGCAGACATGACTACCGCAGTAGTCGTCCCATCTCCGACCAGCTGCTCCTGTCGCTCGGCTATCTCTACGATCATTCTTGCAACAGGGTGAATGGCTTTAAGTGAAAGCAGTATTGTAACGCCATCGTTTGATACATGCCGATTCATTGCCTGATCTATAAGCAGCTTGTCAAGTCCCTTCGGCCCAAGGGTAGTCCGCACAGTGTCGGCAACGGCCATTACCGCATTAGAGTTGGACTCTAGCGCATTGAATTCAATGTTTTCTGCCATTGGCCGCCACACACCAAAATTAGGGTTTGACATGAATAGAGGAGCAGAAGAGAGGCAGATAAAGATATAGATATTTTTTAATAAAAAAGAAAAAGACGTTGCGCAGGCAAGCTATATACGCCTGCAGGAGTCCGGTCCTGATCTTTATGCCATAAAGTATCTTTGTGCGAGCGACAGCTCGTTTGCAGCGTCTACAGTAGCTATCTTGCCGTCCAGCTTTACCTCATACGTTTCTGGGTCAATGTCGATCTTAGGGGTTGCATCGTTCCACATCATGTCCTTCTTGCTGATGTATCTACAGTTCTTCACGGGAAGAACAACCTTCTCGAGGCCCAACTTCTGTGGAACTCCAAGCTCAATTGCACGCTTTGACATGAATGTGTATGAAGTCTTATGGACCGCTTTGCCCAATGCTCCAAACATGGGCCTATAGTAAACTGGTTCAGGTGTTGGAAGTGAAGCATTAGGGTCTCCCATTATAGACCAGGAAATGAATCCTCCTTTGAATACCATCTTTGGCTTCGCGGGGAAGAATGATGTGGGATACATAACGATATCTGCATACTTGCCTGCTTCAAGAGAGCCTAGGTGTTCTGCCACACCATGCGTGATTGCACAGTTTATGGTTGTCTTTGCAATGTACCTCCGTGCTCTAAAGTTATCGTTGTCGCCTGTTTCTTGCGGAAGTTTTCCTCTCATCTTCTTCATCTTGTCTGCCGTCTGCCATGCTCTTATGACAACTTCCCCAATTCTACCCATAGCTTGGCTGTCTGATGAATACATGCTAATCACGCCTTCGTCATGTAGAACATCTTCAGCTGCAATTGTCTCTGCTCTGATTCTTGACTCTGCGAATGCTACGTCTTCGGCGACTGCAGGATTTAGGTGGTGGCAGAACATCAGCATGTCCAAGTGCTCGTCAACTGTATTCTTGGTATAAGGTCTAGTGGGATTTGTAGAAGATGGAAGTGCAAAATTTTCGCCTGCTATCTTCATGATATCTGGTGCATGTCCTCCGCCAGCTCCCTCCGTATGATATGTGTGTAACGTTCTGCCGTCTATCGCATTAATGCTGTCTTCCACATACGCACATTCATTAATGGAGTCCGTATGTATTGCCAATTGCGTATCCGTAGCGTCGCAGGCTCGCAGAGATGCATCGAGAACAGATGCTGTAGTACCCCAGTCTTCATGATCCTTCAGCCCACATGCTCCTGCTTCTATTTGTTCCATTTGGGTAGCGAGAGATGGGTGCGAGTCATTTCCTTTTCCCAAAAATCCCCAATTTACGGGTATATCTTCAACAGCTTCTAGCATTCTGCTCATATTATATACGCCCGGTGTGCAAGTTGTAGCATTTGTTCCATCAGCAGGTCCCGTTCCTCCGCCAATCATGTTACAGATACCGTTGCTGATTCCATCGAGGTATTGTTGGGGAGAGATCATGTGAATGTGTGTGTCAAAGTGGCCAGGAGTACAGATAGTATGTTCTCCAGCTGTAGCTTCTGTGCAAGCAGAGACAACCATATTAGAATTAACCTTGTCCATCGTGTAAGGGTTTCCTGCCTTTCCTACTCCTGCGATCTTGCCATCTTTGATACCAATATCAGCCTTCACGATGCCTAGTACAGGATCGAGTATTATTGCGTTAGTAATCAAGAAGTCAAGGGCGCCATTGCTGTTGGTGACTCCTGAGGCCTGTGCAAGACCGTCTCTTATGGTCTTACCTCCGCCAAAGACACATTCGTCTCCGGGTGTGATCAGGTCCTTCTCGATCTGAATCATAAGATCCGTATCCCCCAATCTGACCTTATCTCCCGTTGTGGGCCCAAATAGGTCTGTGTATTGTTTACGTGTTAATTTGAGAACCATTTTTTCTACCTCCTCTGCCCCTCTGCTCCTCTGAAGCCAAGCGTCCTGGCTTTCTCAAGTGCTGTATTCTTGACTATCTTAGAATTAAGGCTTCCCATGGTCAGACCATTGAATCCATAGCATATCCTCATGCCTCCCAGTTCACAGAGCTCTACATCCTTCGTGTCTCCAGGCTCGAATCTAATTGAAGTTCCAGCTGGAATATTCAGCCTGTAGCCAAATGTCTGTTCCCTTGGAAAGTCCAGAGCCTTATTGACTTCAAAAAAGTGTGTGTGTGAGCCGATCTGGCAAGGTCTATCTCCTCTATTGCTCACGCTTACTTTGATGGTCTTTCTATTTTCATTACAAATTACAGGATCTGCAGAGAGAACATATTCTCCAGGAATCAAAGCTCTTCCAACCTCCCTCTTAGTATCGGTTCCTCTACTGCGAGTTGTTGTTGATTGTTTTTTTTTAAAACTTGTTTCTTTTTTATCATATACATTATTCACCTATTGGATGGGATCATGCACCGTGACCAGCTTGGTTCCATCGGGAAATGTAACCTCTACCTGAACCGTATGAATAAGCTCTGGGACACCACCCATCACATCATCCTTTTTTAATACGGTCCTTGCCGACTGCATTAGATCTGCAACACTTTTACCTTCACGGGCTCCTTCTACCACATAATTAGCTATGTATGCTATCGATTCGGGATAATTCAATTTTATACCCCGATTTTTTCTCCCTTCTGCGATCTGGGCGGCTGTCCAGATCCACATTTTTTCCATTTCTCTTGGTGCGAGCATCATTTTCGCATGATACCTCTTTGAGTTCATGCTCGAGTGAGGTATTTTAA